>NZ_JAUBQW010000305.1:0-1332 GCF_036701485.1 Microcoleus sp. Pol11C3
TCTTAAAATCCCAAAAGCCTTTTGACCCAAACTTTTTATCCACAACCCCTTGACAGGTCAATACAGTATCTACAGATGCCGCTTTTCACCAGTTGGTATAATTTACGATCGCATCGCCTGTTTTTGCTCAGCCTTCAAATCGCGGTTGCTAGCAGCAGCCAACTCCGCATCCAACAGCGTCTTACCAGTCGCAGCCAAATACACATCATCCAAACTTGGCCGAGATTGAGCAATTCCAAAAGTAGGCAATCCCGCATTTTTTAAAGCTTGCTGAATAGTCACCAGCGCATCGCTTTGCGGTGTTACTACTAAATTGAGAGAATTTCCTTGAGCGGTATTGACAATTACTTCCTGCACAAAAGGCAGAGATTGCATCAGAGTTTTAGCTTTTTCGGCTTCTTCGATCGGCGAAAACTCCCGAATCCGCAGAGTCACCCGATCGCCCCCAACCCGATTTTTCAACTCTTCCGGCGTGCCCTCAGCAATTACCGTACCCTTGTCAATAATCGCCACGCGATCGGCCAAAGCATCCACTTCTTCGAGATAATGGCTGGTAATCAAAACCGTAGTACCTTCCTCCCGCAAGCGGCGCAGGAAATCCCACACCACCACCCGGCTTTCAATATCCAGCCCCACAGTCGGTTCGTCTAACACCAAAACATCCGGCTGGTGCAGCAATCCAGCAGCTAAGTCGAGGCGTTTGCGGATACCGCCGGAATAAGTGCCCGTCTTTTTATTTTCCCACTCTTCCAAACCGAGGAGTTTCACCATTTCGTCAATCCGCCCTTTAATCCTAGGGCGCGGCAAATGGTAAAGTGCTGCTTGCAGTTGCAGGAGTTCCCGCCCCGTCAGCACCTTATCGAGAGCCACTTCTTGGGCGACGTAGCCGAGTTTTTGTCTGGCAATTCTCGGCTGGCTGACAGCAGAAATGCCAGACACTTCAATGCGTCCGCTATCGGGCGCACTCAAAGTACAAAGTACCCGCAGGGTTGTGGTTTTGCCTGCACCGTTGGGGCCTAGCAAACCAAATATTTCCCCCGGTTCTACCTTGAAGGAAACATCTTTAACGGCTTCTACAGTGCCGTAGCGTTTCTGAAGATTTTCAATTAAAACGGCGGGAGCCATATATTTTGGGGATGAACTGGTTGTTAATATTTTGACACTTCCGGGCTCAAATTGTCGGAATGGTCGATCGACCAATACGACTCGGTGTGCTTGTAACGATCGCACAATCCTCCTCAACCGGAAACTGCTTATATAGCATTTCTTACAAAGGTGAGGTACAATAACAGCAGTGAGTAAACCAATTCCAAATATTTGCTGATGTAACTT
>NZ_JAUBQW010000125.1:0-18974 GCF_036701485.1 Microcoleus sp. Pol11C3
ACTCTACGGTTTCTGAAACTTGCAGATTTTCGACAATCGGTTCTGGTTGAGAATAGTCGATCGACTCTACGGTTTCTGAAACTTGCAGATTTTCGACAATCGGTTCTGGTTGAGAATAGTCGATCGACTCTACGGTTTCTGAAACTTGCAGATTTTCGACAATCGGTTCTGGTTGAGAATAGTCGATCGACTCTACGGTTTCTGAAACTTGCAGATTTTCGACAATCGGTTCTGGTTGAGAATAGTCGATCGACTCTACGGTTTCTACAACTGGTTCGGATTCTGGTTGAGAATGCTCGATCGACTTTACTGTCTCGACAACTGGTTCTGGTTCTGGTTGAGAATGCTCGATCAACTCTACGGTTTCTGAAACTTCTCGATTTTCGACAATCGGTTCTGGTTGAGAAGGTTCTATCGGGAGTGTCTCACTTTTGGAAAAAATGTTTTTTACAAAAGTGAGCATCCTGCTTGCTTGTTTAGATATCTGTAGCGAGTAAGATGATCGGGTTCCTGTGACACCCAAACTGAGATGCTTCCCTTTTATCGGCTGTACGGTTTCTGCAACTGGTTCTAATTCTGGTTGAGGATGTTCTCTCAACTCTACGGTTTCTGCAACTGGTTCTAATTCTGGTTGAGGATGTTCTCTCAACTCTACGGTTTCTGCAACTGGTTCTAATTCTGGTTGAGAATCATAAAGCAACTCTTCAGTTTCTGCAACTGGTTCCGATGCTGAATGAGAATCATAGAGAGACTCTGGTTTATTTGAAACTGGGAGATTGTCCGCAATCGGTTGTGATTCCGATTGATGAGAATCTGCGATCGGTTGTGATTCCGATTGATGAGAATCCGCGATCGAATCTTGAATTTCTGTGGCTTCTTGCAGATTTCGATCAACCTCTGGTTCGCTGTGAACCAGATTTTCTTCCGGTTTCTTTTCAGCCGCTGTCAGCCTTAAAAACACATCTTCCAGAGTAGCGCGAGAGCGGCGCATTTCGCAGAGTCCAAATCCCGAGGCGATGATAGCTGTAGCAATTTCTCGTCCGGGTTCTCTTTCCTGTTCGCACAAGGCCCGCAGGCGGTAGCGACTCGCTAAAAATTCTTGGCTGGGAATCAATTCGATCGATCGAACTCCCGGCACATTTTCCAAAGAAGGCAACAGCAGACTGTTTACCAATTCCGCCTCGCCTTCAACTTCTAGTTCATAACCCTCTCCGACGGCCAACTCTCCCATCAAATTTTCGGGAGTACCCGCAGCGACGATTTTACCGCGATTGATGATGGTAACGCGGTTGCAAGTCATGCTGACTTCCGGCAGAATGTGCGTGGAAAGGATGATTGTATGCTGACCGGCAAGACTTTTGATTAAATTGCGGACTTCGATGATTTGTCGGGGATCGAGGCCGACGGTTGGTTCGTCTAAGATAATTACTGGGGGGTCGTGGACGATCGCCTGGGCGATACCAACGCGCTGCCGAAATCCTTTAGAAAGCTTGCGGATTAAAACTTTGCGTTTATCAACCAGGCCGCAGCGTTCGATCGCGGAGGTAACTCGTCGCGCGCGATCGCCCGCAGGTACTTGCTTAATCCTGGCCACAAAAAACAGAAACCCTTCCACAGTCATTTCTGGATAAAGCGGCGGGTTTTCCGGCAGATAGCCGATGCGCTGTCTGACGGCCATCGAGTTTTCGTGAACATCGAGGCCGGCGATGCGGGCCGTACCACTCGATGCCGGCAAATATCCCGACAAAATCCGCATGGTTGTGGTTTTGCCCGCGCCGTTGGGTCCCAAAAAACCGAGAATTTCTCCTGATTCGACCGAAAAAGACACGTCCGCGATCGCTGCGGTCGAACCGTAAGTTTTGCTTAAGTGTTCTACTTCAATCATTTGTCAGAAGTCACGCAATTTTAGGTTTTAGATTTTAGATTTACTTGGCCAACCACAGGCGGGACGCCTGTTCCACCAAGTTGAGAGTCCCGCCCGATCTGCGGGTCGATCAAATTTATGGGGAAATTTTTAATTTGATTTTGTCTTCCAGTGTAGTCTGGCAAGAACCAAATTTATCATAAGGGTCGATCGTACTGGGAAACTGGCGGCGAGTTTTGGGCTGCTGTTGTCTCGCTTCGGCTAAGGTTGAGACTGCTTTTGCTTGTTTGAGGATTTTAGTCGCTCGCTAAAAATTCAATCAGGGGTTGACAAAATGACCAACATCTAGTTTTAGACTTATCCAAATAATTCAACAAGTGCGATCGCATTCCAAATCAACCTAAATATAAAGGTAATTCTTTAAAGTCTTGAAGGTAGTGATATAATTATTTTCAAGCACAGACAAAAATGTTATTTAATTATTTCCAAGATCTATATTAGTCCGTAAGCAAATTGAAATATTTAAATTATGGTTTCGACTCAGCCTCCAGGCACACCTATTCAACTCATAGGAACTAAGCTATACTTCAGCAAAAGAACAGTGAGATTAGGAAACGCTGTGTATTTAATTCGTAACATTACCGGCTTTAGAGTTACTGAAGCTAATCGAAAAAAAGGAATAAAAAATAAAAAATTAGTGCCATTTGAGTTTATAGTTTTCATGTGTTTGGTGGGATTATTTTTTGTTATTAGAGAGATAGAAATAGCATGGGGTATAGGAATAATTATACTGATTATACTGGCTCTAATCTTTAATGAACTTGGACCCAAAACTTATGAGATTATCATAAGAGAGTATGTGCTTGAAGTATCTTTTACTTCGGGAGAGAAAGCAAACATTTTTCTCATAAATGAAAAAAATGTCGCCAGCGATGAAAATTTTTTGGATGAAGTGGTTTCAACATTATATAAAGTTTTAGATAGTAATGACGAAAGAACTTATGTAGTTAACATCGAAGATAAATCTATCAATATTCTTGACCAAAGTGGCTCCTCAATTGGTCTGGGCTATGCAGCAGGGGCTATTAGTGTTCGGGAAATAGGTGGTACAATAAATAATAGGCAACAATAGTTAGTAATTACTACGGAGATAGTATGCCCGAACCCAAAATCGATCTAAGTCAAGCGTCAATAGGTGTTGGATTCAGCACAAACGTTAATGCTCAGCAAATAGGTGGAACTATTCACAATAATTCACCTGAACAAAGGCAAAATTTAGCTGAGGCAGCAGCGGAAATTAAGAAACTGTTAGAGCAACTAGCGCAAGATTATCCAACGGAAACTCTAACTCAAAAAGCCGCTGTAGCAGAAGAAGCTCTTCAAATAATAGAAAGTAACCCTACTTTTAAACAGCGACTACTTAGTGCAATGGAAGGGATGGCTGTTGAAGCATTGATTCAATTGATCAATCATCCAGTCGCAAATATTATGCGTGAAGGAATAGAACGTTTTAGAGAACCAACTTAATCGCGTTATTAAAATAGCGATCGCTCCTATATTCCCGACGTATAATAGCGATCGCTGCACATTCGCTCCCCCTCTCAATTCCCCCTTTTCCAAATCTTGATTTCCCCCAACCAACCCGCACTAACAATAGTCTTACCGTCGCTGCTAATCGCCACAGCGCTAACGTAGCCAGAATGACCGCTCAAAGTACCTCTTAAATCGCCCGATCGCACATCCCAAAGTCTCACACTCTTATCCCAACTCCCACTAACCAAAGTAGTGCCATCCCGAGTGAAAGCCACCGACCAAACCCCGTCAGTATGCCCGCTTAAACGCCGAATTAACTGCCCGTTTCCGGCATTCCACAAACCGATTGTACCGTTGCTATTTCCCGCAGCTAAACTCTTGCCGTCGGGAGTAAAAGCTAGCGACAAAACAGACAAGTTTTTGCCGCTAATCGTGCGAATTGCTTGACCGCTAGCTAAATTCCACAACCTAATTGAACCGTCTTTGCTGCCGCTAGCTAAAGTTTTGTTTTCGGGACTAATTGCAACAGCATTCACCAAGCCAGAATGCCCCGTCAAAGTCCGCAGCAACTCTCCTGTTTTCGGGTTCCAAATCTTAATCGTTTTGTCCCAACTGCCACTGGCTACAAATTGACCATCAGGACTAACGGCAACGCTCGAAACTGCATTGGAATGCCCACTCAAAGTGCGTACAACCGCGCCAGTTTCTAAATTCCAAATTTTCACAGTTTTGTCGTCGCTGCCGCTAGCTAACACCTTGCCATCCGCACTCGCAGCCAGTGCGTTTACCGCTTCCGTGTGTCCTTGCAAGGTAGTTTTTAATTGCCCGCTGGGGAAATTCCAAACAGAGATTGTGCCGTTGCTATTTCCTGTAGTAAAATAAGCGGAAGCTAGGGCAAGGGAACTGACAACTTCTGAAGGCCCTTTGAGGGTATTTGTGGCAGCAAAGGCGATCGCACTTGCGGGAGGGCGTGACGCATTATTCGCCGGAGTTTTTGGGTTCCCGGCAGTAGGAGATTGGGGAACTACTGGCAGGGAAATAGTCGATCGCCATTTCATGAAAGTATTAATTTCTATCCCCGCCGCCACGATTTTATCAGAGTTGTCTTCTAATCTGACAATGCCGTTAATTGCCACAACTCGGCCTGCATCATCGAGTACCGGCCCGCCGCTCATACCCGCTCTCACTAAGTTGTTGTAGACCAAAGTATAGCCGTTCCAGGGAGTTTGGCGGCCGGTAAGCTGACCTTCCGTGGCGAGGAAAATCGGCTGTCTCAGAGAACCGCCGGATATCGGCCAGCCGGCCACATAAGCCTTGTTTCCCTTAGTTGCTGCGGAATTGGCTAATTGAGCCAGGGGGTAGCTTTGAGGGCTGCTGAAGGGTACGACGGCTAAATCCATCCCTGGCACTCGCCGCACGAGGCTATAGTATACAGAGTGAGCTTGACCGTCGGGAGTTACGACCTCGTAATCCCCGGCTTTATCGACAACGTGCCAGTTTGTGAGAATATAGTATGTGCTGCCTTGTTTCTCTAAAATTACTCCTGAACCGCCTTTTGGCCCCTGGATGCGAACCGTAATTTCTTGGGCAACGGTTTTAACTTTGTCGGCGGTTAATGCTAGGGCAATTTGAGGTGATGTGAGTGGGATGAGGGCGATCGAACTCAGGGCGATCGTAGCACTCAAAATAGCGGGAATTGTTCTGCTGTAGTTCATGATTGTGTCAATTTAACATACCCACCTATCAACGCACGGATCGGTTTTCCGGTTTGTGGCGCGTTGACGGTTGAGAATGGAAGAGCATTTGTGCAATCGAACTTTCGACATTCGCACAAGCCTACAAATATTTGACACAGCCCTCTGGCTAGCAGAAAAATTTAGAATCGGGAACCGCACCTAGACTCAACAATAGCAACTGGCTGATCTCTATTCTTTTCTCGGCAAATCAGAATTTGAGCCAAACGCTGCTCGGAATATGCCCCATTAGCCATCCAGCCGAGGGGTGCGCCTGCGATCGCGCCGACTGCTAAACCAGTGATGAGGCTCCAAATAAGATGCTTTCGGGCGATCGGCTGTTGTTCCATAAAAATTTATCCTAAACATTTACCGTTACCACAAATACCACAAATAAAAGTTAGTTTCTTCCTCCTATTTACTTATTTCCTAAGTAGTAAGCTGTTCATCATTTAAATTTTCGAGGCTATCTAAGCCAGTAAAGGATTTCAACCTCTGAAATACGCATTTTAAATGTGCAACAGCTTAACCCATTATTAACTATCATGTCCTTCACAGTCCGCTTAACACAATCTCATGCGGCAATAATCAAGTATGCAAAATTAACAAAACCGATGGCAAGAAATATATGGTATTTAGAAACTGGCAAAAAGAATTAACTGAGGAAAATCTCTGAGAGCAAATAGCAAAAGCCAAAGAAGCATGGAAAAACGCTGACGCTACAGAGCCCCGCGCCGAATCCGTTATTAGTCCGCGAAGGCGGACTTCGTTTTTGTAGTAGCGGTTTCAACCGCCGAGTAATTTCAAATCCCCGACTCCAATAAATCGGGGATTTCGCATTCAATTCTATGCCAAATCAAACAGCAAAATTTCCGCATCTGCCGTAGCTTCAATCGCCAATTCAGACTCGCCACTAACCGCTGCAGCGTCGCCATTTTCTAAAGTCAAACCGTTGACCAAAACCGAGCCGCGAGCAACTTGCAGCCAAGCATGGCGATTTGGCTGCAAAGCATGAGAAACCCGCGAGTCTTTATCCAAAACAGCCGCATACAAATCCACATCTTGATGCACTTTCACAGCACCATCTCTCACATTTCGTGCCGCCACTAAGCGCAGTTTGCCCCGCCTTTCTGCTAGGGGAAAATCCCGCTGCTCGTAACTGGGTGATAAGCCTTTTCTATCGGGTAAAAGCCAGATTTGCAGCAAATGAACAGGGTCTGTTTGCGAGTGATTGAACTCGCTGTGCTGGATTCCCGTACCTGCGGTCATCCGCTGCACTTCACCGGGTTTGATCACTGCACCAGTACCCAAACTGTCCTTGTGTTCTAATGCTCCTTCGAGTACATAAGTAATGATTTCCATGTCGCTGTGCCCGTGAGTGCCGAAACCTTTGCCGGGGCTAACTAAATCCTCATTAATTACCCGCAAAGAGCGAAAATTCATATAATTTGGATCGTAATAGCCCGCAAAAGAAAATGTGTGGTAACTGTCGAGCCAACCGTGATTAGCGTGTCCTCTTGCTTCACTTTTTCTAACGGTAATCATTTTCTGAATCCTCAGTGAAATTTATCGGGTATTTCTTTGATGTTTTTATTTTAAACCTAGTCAAGCTATTATGGATAGTACGCACTTAAAAGTGCGGTACTTACCAAAAAGATACTATGCAAGTCCAAGAAGTAAAGGTCGATCGAGCAAATTGCCCGGTAGAACGCACTCTAGAGGTGATTGGCGGGCGCTGGAAAGTCTTGATTCTGCGGGAGTTGTTTCCAGGAGTAAAGCGTTTTAACGAGCTGCAACGAGCTGTCAACGGCATTACTCAGAAGATGCTGACGCAGCAACTGCGGGAAATGGAGTCAGACGCGATCGTGCACCGGGAAATTTACCTGCAAGTGCCGCCAAAAGTTGAATATTCGCTAACGCCTTTGGGCGAAAGTCTCAAACCGATTATTAATGCCATGCACGAATGGGGAATTCAGCATATTAGCGAAGATGGAAAATGAGCGCTTTCTATATGGTTTTTTTCCGTCTTCCGACAGATTTCAAATTTTCAACCTAGTTCAACAATAATAATATGAACAACATAGAGCGTCTCGCCACCCTCAACCGCATCCGCAAACTCAGCCGCCTGATGGATACCGCCATTGGCATCCCCGGCACTAAATTTCGCATTGGTTTAGACCCCATTATCGGTTTAGTTCCGGGTGCTGGGGATATCGTAGATACCGCGTTTTCCGCCTACCTAATTTATTTAGCAACTCGATTCAACATTCCCCAAAAAACTCTAGGGAAAATGATTTACAATATCGGTCTAGAAGCCGTTGTGGGATCAGTACCTTTAGTCGGAGATATCTTCGATGCTTTTTATAAATCAAACATGAGAAATTTGGCGCTTTTAGAAGCACACCTCGAAGAAGCTGAACCAGAACTAGCCGCAGTTGCCGAACCGGTTCCTCAATCTATTAAATTGTAGGTACAGGTTTCACAAACAATAATTGTAAATAACCAACAATCTCTCAAACCCGCCCCATCAAACGAAAAATCACAATGTACATTTTCCGCATTCGCTCCAAATTTAATGTTGATGCGGGTTGTCTGTTGTGGGGAACGGGTCGATCTAGATTGTTGGTACTCGTCAGATATTATTCGTACAACCCGCCCTCACGAAATAATTAATGATGTCGTTTAACCGCTTCCACCAAAGCAATAACATCCGCTTCCAAAGTATTAAAAGCCGTTACCAGTCTAACAGTACATTCATCCCACCGATAAAACAGAAAGCCCTCACCTAAAACCGCTGTAATTACCGATTCGGGAAGTTGAATAAAAATCTCGTTTGCTTCAACCCGATGGCAAAACTTCGCTCCCTCAACTCCCGCCAAGCCTTTGGCTAATTTCGCTGCCATATTATTTGCATGAGCCGCATTTTTCAGCCACAAATTATCTGTTATATACGCTTCCAACTGTGCAGACAAAAACCGCATTTTCGAGAAAAGATGCCCGCTGCGCTTGCGGTAAAAATGGAAAGTCTTTGCTAATTCTCGATTAAAAAAAACCACAGCTTCCGCAGCCATCGCGCCGTTTTTTGTCGCTCCAAACGATAGAATATCTACACCAGCACGCCAAGTGACATCAGCAGGAGAACAGCCAAGACTGGCGACAGCATTGGCAAAGCGAGCTCCATCCATGTGCAGGTGCAAATTGCGATCGCGAACTACTTCCGAAATATGGGAAATTTCCGCTGGATTGTAGACTGTGCCGGCTTCCGTTGCTTGAGTGATGCTGACGGCTGCGGGCTGTACATGATGGACGATACCTGCACCAGCGCGATCGAGCATTTTTTCTAAAGTCTGTGCCTCTATTTTAGCATGATTTCCTGTTACTGTCACTAACTTTGCACCGCCTGTAAAAAACTCCGGCGCGCCGCATTCATCTAGATTAATATGAGATTCCGCGTGACAGTAAACAGCCCCGTAAGGAGGAGTCATAACCGCAAGGGCCAGAGCATTAGCAGCAGAACCAGTTGCTACAGGAAAAACAGTCACCGATGTCTCGAACAAATCCGAAAATTTAACTTGCAAACGCTTTGTATATTCATCATCTCCGTAAGACATCACAGCACCGCAATTAGCCGCTGCAATCGCTGCCATAATCTCCGGCGAAACCCCGGTTGTATTGTCGCTACAAAAATTCATTAGAATAATTGGTAAATAGAATCTATAATATAACTCAACACTCAACAGTCAACACTCAAGCATTAAAGCAAGAGGAAGAATTATGGCAGAATACCGCCAAATAGAATACCGCATCGGCAAAGACGGCAAAATTACCGAAACCGTCCTCAACGCCACCGGTTCTAGTTGCACCGAAACCACCGCCGGAATTGAAAAAGCTCTCGGAAAAGTAGAATCTCAAGACTTGCTGCCAGAATACTACGAAGGCGAAGAAAATTTGGTCGTTGAACAAACGCAGACTTTAAAACAAGTTTAGAAGAGTTAAAAATGTTTGAGATCCTCGGTGCAACAGTTGATGTAACAACACTGCCTGCCTTCAGCTTCGCGCTGGCTATCGGGGGCATTTTTCTAATTTTAGTCTACCTTTATGCTGCATCTGAGGCGGGAGATGCGATCGAGTTTAAGTACGATACAATTCTGCGGGAACGCATGAATCAGCTAGACATTCTCGATTGGCAAGACTTAGGGGAAAAAGCAGGCTTAAGTCGCTTTGGGGTGCGCTTAGTGCGGCAGGGAGACGTGGGAAAACTCACGCTAGACCAACTGAGGCGGCTGGCAACAGTGCTGAATTTGAATTTCCAAGAGTTCGATCGCACTTTGCTCGCGCTGCCAATATCGGCTACAATCACAACTAATCCCAGCGAAATAGAAGAATTGAGACAGCAGTGTTTCCGGCTGCGATCGGAATTGCAGCAGCAAAAAGCTCAACTAACTGCCGATTTTCGCCGCGCTACCTTTGAACAGTTGCAAACTTTGTTAACCAACTATCCCGCCGCCCGCAAAATGGCAGAAGCCAAGCCGGATATGCCCGCCAAAAATCTCTCAGCTTTGTTTACTCCCTTAGAAAATCTCTTGTCAAGTTGGGATTTTGAAACGATTGGTTCTGCGTGGGAACAAACTGCTTACAATCCACAGTTGCACCAGCCGGATGTTGAGGATATAACAGAAGGAGAATTAGTTTATATTCGATTTGTCGGCTATCGAGAGGGAGAGCGAATTCTTACTCCTGCTAAAGTTAGTCGTACCCTTCCAGCGGGAATGAAAAATTAAATTTAAAATTTTAAATCAACATGACTACAGTTGCCATTGACTTCGGCACCAGCAATACGGTTGTTTGCATTCTTAACCCGGATACGCAAACACCAGAAACTTTGAGATTGGGCGATATGTCCCGCATTTTCAAAACGAATAATTCGAGCGGAGAAGTTCGAGAAATCTCTGTAGTGCCGACTTTAGTTTTTGTGAAAAAACCGGGAGAGTTGGTGTTGGGAGAAAGAGTGCGATCGCAACGTTTGGGGCAATCCCAGCCCGACCGTTTTTTCAAAGCTTTTAAACGCAATTTAGCTGCTGACTTTCAGCCACCACCCCGCAATATCGAAGGCGAAACCTACACAGCCGAATCAGTAGCCGAACAGTTTATCACAAGTATTTGGAAACAATTATATTTACAAAACATACAGCCAGAAAAAGTAATTTTTACAGTCCCCGTTGGAGCATTTGAGCGATATTTAGATTGGTTTCGCGACTTAGGAGAAAGTTTGGGAGTTGCGGAAGTTCAGGTAATAGATGAATCCACAGCCGCCGCCCTGGGATATGCAGTAAAACGCCCCGGTTCTCTAGTTTTAGTAGTTGATTTTGGTGGCGGAACTTTAGATTTAAGTTTAGTCCGTACTGCTGTAACTTCCCCCTTATCCGCCCGAAGCTTGGGGGGGCTGGGGGGGGTGCGTGCCGAAGTGTTGGCAAAATCCGATGCTTATGTCGGCGGCGAAGATATTGATATCTGGATTGTCGAAGATTATTTGCGGCAAATTGGTTCGTCGCGCGCAGAAGTCGGCCCAGTTGGCTGGCAAAACTTATTAGAAATAGCGGAAAAATTAAAACTTCAACTTTCTCAACTTAATGAGGCGAAGGAAAGCTGGTTTGACGATGAAAATTTTATGTCTTACGACTTGCAGCTAAACCGAGACAAGCTTGAGGAAATTCTGGAATCTAGGCAGTTGTTAGAACAGTTGCGGGAAAGTTTAGATGAAGTGCTGAGTATTGCACTGGGAAAAGGTATCGGCAAAGCAGATATAGAACAGGTTTTGCTGGTAGGAGGAACTTCTCTAATTCCGGCTGTATCTAATTTAGTGGTTTCGTATTTTGGGCGACCAAAAGTCCAAAGAGATAAGCCTTTTGAAGCAGTGGCACACGGTGCTTTAGCGTTGACACAATTGGTAAGTGTTGACGATTATTTGCGCCACAGCTATGCAATTCGCCTCTGGGAACCTTATGCTAAAGCTTATGCTTATTCGCCGATATTTAGCAAGGAAATGAAGTATCCCTGTCAAAGTTCCGAAGAGTTGACACTGCAAGTGGCAATTGAAGGGCAAAGGGAAATTCGGTTAGATATTGGGGAAGTTGCGGAGGTATCGCAAGCGGAGGTTATTTTTAACGAAAAAGGGCAAATGACGAGCAGTTGGCTCAACAAACAGACGGATTTTCGCTCTTTGGACAGCCACCACCAGCAGGTTTGTGTGGCGCATTTGAACCCACCTGGGGTATTGGGAATTGACAGGGTTTCGGTGAGTTTTGAGGTGGATGAGAGGCGGGTTTTGTTGGCGACGGTGCGGGATTTGGTGACTGGTAAGGTGTTGGTGGAAAAAGGGGCGATCGCCAAACTGCAATAATGGTAAAATTTTTAGATAACATTCGGATATTGAAATCAGGGCAACCACGGGGGGATGGCCCCTACTGTGCAAACTTTTGTCCTAGCTAAGAGGGACTGAAGAATATTGATTTAAATCAAGTTTATGCCGCCATGAAAAAGCAACAAAATAAATTCAGCCACCTGACGGCAATCGAAAGAATTTATCTGTCATTTCCGGCAAGATTTTTATTGGATAAAAACTTGCTCCAAGGCAAAGTCTTAGATTTTGGGTGCGGCTTGGGCAGCGATGTTAGATTGTTG
Source organism: Microcoleus sp. Pol11C3 (assembly GCF_036701485.1). NCBI lineage: Bacteria > Bacillati > Cyanobacteriota > Cyanophyceae > Oscillatoriales > Microcoleaceae > Microcoleus > Microcoleus sp. Pol11C3. The sequence goes on from NZ_JAUBQW010000125.1 coordinate 11,812, forward strand.
CAGCAAAAAGGCTTGGATATTACGGGTTATGACCCTTATTATTTCCCAGAATTCCCCGAAGATAAATTCGACACAATCATTTGCTTTTATGTTTTGAATGTTTTGTTTCCTGAAGAACAAGCTAATGTTCTGATGGAAGTGTCGCACCTGTTGAAACCGGGAGGGCAGGCGTATTTTGCGGTGAGAAGGGATATCAAAAAAGAAGGCTTTCGAGAACATTACGTGCACAAAAAACCTACATATCAGTGCATTGTCAAACTTCCATTTAAGTCAAGTCACCTAGATGAGTCTTGCGAAATTTATAAATACGTGCATTACAACCATCAAAGAAATTCTACTAATAACTGCATATTCTGCAATCCGTATAAAAACCTAATTTTGCTCACTGAATCGGCAACAGCTTATGCGATGTTTGACGGTTATCCCGCCAGCAAAGGTCATGTTTTAATCATCCCCAAGCGTCACGTTGCTAATTATTTTGAACTGCCGTTTCGAGAGCAATCGGCTTGCTGGTTTATGGCTAATAAGGTGCAAGAGATGTTAAGTAAAGAGTTTCAGCCAGACGGTTTTAATGTGGGAATCAATATTAATAAACAGGCTGGTCAAAGTCGCAGTCACGCTGCTATTCATGTTATCCCCCGTTACAATGGAGATGCGGCGGGGAATAAAGGCGGAATTAGATATGTGATTCCTAAGAGTGAAAAATAAAAGTTAGCCAATTGTGAAAGGAATTCTTTTTTACCGCAGAGGCGCAGAGAACACAGAGGAATAGAGAAGAGAGGAATTCATAATTTTTGTAAGGATTTTTATATTTGAGCAAACGGCGACCAAAATAAGGTTAAAATGTGTTTGCCAAGTCTAAAACTACACATTAGCAACAATTTGGTGTTCTGTTTATGTCTAAGCGCAAAAAGCAAGAATGGCTCAAGGAAACTCTAGAGCTCAAAGAAGACCACAATTGGAAGTCAAAGCCTGGAACTCGAATTTTTGTTGCAGGAAGAGGTGCAGTCCGCTTTGATGTCCCGGAAGATTGGCATTTTGAACCGGATACTAAGTCGTTCCGATTTACGGATAAAAAGCCGCCGGATGATGATTGTTGTTTGGAGGTTTCGTTTAATTTGCTACCACCTGGTAACTGGGCTGATTTTCCGCTGGTGCCGCTATTACAGAAGGTGGTTGAAGATGATACCAGAAATCCGATCGCTCCTGGGGACATTATCCAACTGAAGCGGCAAACTGCTCGGATTGTTTGGACTGAATTTAAGTTTATCGACCCTCCAGAGCAGCGGGAAGCTTATTCGCGAATCTGTATTGGATTGGGTTCTAATGTTCAGTGTTTGATTACTTTTGATTACTGGGTTGACGATGCTGAACGTTTGACTCCTGTCTGGGATACGGTGATGGATTCGTTAGTTTTGGGTTTGTTTATTAGCGACCCTCGAACGGGGTTCGCACGTCCAGACTAGACAGATTTTCTGGGAAACTTTCAACCACTAATTTTGCTAAGTGTTGAATTGGCAAGCCATCGGCCAGTAAATTTAGAACCTACATTAAACTTTACAACCGCTTTGCCATGAAAATATCTGGCTTGCCAATTCCGTTGGCGTCGGGCATCACTCCCACGATCGCAAAACCCATTTTTTGATAAAATTCGTAGGGATGACCGCGCAAATTTCTAATTTTAGCGACGTGTTCCCAAACATTGGGGTAAAGATTGATGCCTGAAAGTGTTGTTTGATTGTCTTCGTCGTCGGTTCCCACCCACAGCACGAGTCCTCCCCGGCTTTTAGCTTCGGCGGCTAAATCAGCTACGAGCGATCGCCCAATTCCTTGTCCGCGAAATTCTGTTCTCACTACCAGCGGGTGCAGTTCCCAAACATTACCATCATACTGTCTAATCCCGCCAATCCATCCCAAAACTTGACCGTTTTCGGCGACAGCAATTCGACTGATGCGATCGCCTCCAAAAGATGCTTGCACTTCTTGCAAAGCAGATTTTAGATCGGGCCAAGCATCGGGCTAATGCTCTTTAAAACCTTCAACTATTAATCTAGCTACCTGTTGAATTTTTGGCTCGTCAACCGCACGCAAATCTATAATTTGTACGTTCATGAATTTACATACTAAATCAAGGATTACGGACTAATACGCTCACAAACCGGATTTTATAACCGGGAAATTGCAAAAACGAAGTAAGTCCTGACTTCGATAGCCCGTTAGCGTTAGCTTGCGCTATCTCTTATGAAAGCTTGCAGAAGACGATCGCCAATTCCCCGAAAAATACTAACACAAATACAGTAAAATTATCCCACCATCCGGCATCAACCAACCTGCTAACGCCATGCTTTGCGATTACCTAGTACAAATCCTCACCGCCCGCGTCTACGATGTTGCACAAGAAACAGCCCTAGAAGTAGCCCCGAATCTATCAGCACGGCTCAACAATAAACTTTTGCTAAAGCGAGAGGATATGCAGTCGGTGTTTTCCTTCAAGCTGCGGGGTGCGTACAACAAAATGGCGCAACTGTCGCCGGATTTGCTAGCACAAGGTGTCATTGCAGCTTCGGCCGGCAACCACGCCCAAGGAGTCGCCCTCGCCGCCCGTCACCTGGGAACTCGCGCGATTATAGTCATGCCCGTAACGACGCCGCAGGTGAAGGTAAATGCGGTGATAGCCCGTGGTGGAGAGGTAGTCTTGCATGGGGATGCTTACGATGATGCTTACGCTTTTGCGCGTCAATTAGAGGCGGAAAAAGGTATGACTTTTATTCACCCTTTTGATGACCCCTACGTGATTGCTGGACAAGGTACGATCGGCATGGAAATTCTGCGGCAACATCAAAAACCAATTCACGCGATTTTTGTAGCAATTGGTGGTGGGGGATTGATTTCGGGAATTGCAGCTTATATTAAGCGGTTGCGGCCGGAAATTAAGATTATTGGTGTTGAACCTGTGGATTCCGATGCCATGAATCAATCGCTGAAAGCGGGTAAACGGGTGCGTTTGTCGCAGGTGGGTTTATTTGCTGACGGCGTTGCTGTGCGGGAAGTGGGGGAGGAAACTTTTCGCTTGTGCCAGGAATATGTGGATGAGATTATTTTGGTGCATACGGATGATGTTTGCGCGGCGATTAAGGATGTTTTTGAAGATACGCGATCGATCTTAGAACCTGCTGGCGCTTTGGCGATCGCAGGTGCAAAAGCTTACGTGGAACGGGAACAAATCGCAGGAGAAACATTAATTGCTGTTGCTTGCGGCGCGAACATGAATTTCGATCGGCTGCGTTTTGTAGCAGAAAGAGCCGAGTTTGGCGAACGCCGCGAAGCCATTTTTGCAGTCACAATTCCCGAACAACCGGGAAGTCTCCGCAGGTTTTGCGAATGTCTGGGCAAACGCAATTTAACTGAATTTAGCTATCGAATTGCGGATGAGAAAGAGGCACATATTTTTATCGGTGTACAAATTCAAAACCGTGCCGATGCGGTGAAGATAGCCGCAAGTTTTGAAGATTGTGGCTTCAAAACTTTGGATTTAACTGATGATGAATTAACGAAATTGCACGTGCGGCATATGGTGGGCGGGCGTTCGATGCTGGCGAATCATGAATTGTTTTATCGCTTTGAATTTCCCGAACGTCCGGGTGCGTTGATGAAGTTTGTCGGTTCGATGAGCCCTAACTGGAATATCAGCGTTTTTCACTATCGAAATAATGGCGCAGATTACGGGCGAATTGTGGTGGGAATTCAAGTACCGCCCGATGAGATGCAGGAATGGCAGGCTTTTTTGGATACGCTGGGCTATCAGTATGGGGATGAGAGTCAAAATCCGGCGTATAAGTTGTTTTTAAGATAGTTTGGTTTGTGGTCTAGAAACCAATTAATATTTATGAATGCGATCAAAAAAATATTGCCGTTTTTTTTGATGATTTTTGCTGTTGCGGTTGTGGCAGCAGTTGCACATTTTTCGATCGAACAACTTTCCAGCCCAGTCAGTTATTTTCAACCTGTGGATACCAGAGACGGTGCAGAGTTGTACAAAAAAGAACTACCCAACGGAAATCTGGCTTATTTGCAAGTTATTAACGTCCAAAAAATGCAAATAGATCAGCTAATTGGAGAGGTCGATCGGATGGCTTTCAATCAAGGATTGTATTATCAGGGAGAAAACAAATATTACAGTCCTTTCTTTAAGAGCAAGTTATTCTCGGAAGTTACAGGAGAATACAAAAAACTTTACGGTAACGATGTTTTTTCCGTGATTAACTGTTCTTTTTTTGAACAATACCAACGCAGCACGCAGCTATCTTTTCCTATCAAATTCAACGGTCAAGTTATTACTGGCGGTAACGGCCTCTACGGCCCCGTCAAGAAACCTAAAGATGGGCAGTATAAAAATGTTCGATTGAAAGCTTTGGTCTGGAACGATCGAGAAGCATATATCACAAATTACGAACCGCAAACCGGAAAGCCATTGAATCAAAAAGAAGTACAAAATGCAGTTGTCACTTACGAATACAAGCACCATCCAGCTAAACTCATATCTAAAAATCCCGCAAATAGGTATCACGTCATCGGTACGCTGGACAAAGATGGTCGCAAGGGTAATGAATTGCTGGCAATTATCACAGTTAATGAAGCGACATTAGATGCAGCAGCTAAGTTAATGCGAGAATTCGGAGTGAAAGGAGATATCGTGACGATCGACGGCGGACTCTCAACTTATCTATTCAATCCTAAAATCGGGGAGATTATGTTGCCTCAATCAAATAATATTGCCACTCGGGAACTGCCACACTATTTAGGATTTAGGAATAGAAAATCTCAGATACCTTCACCAAAAATATTAGTGGCTAAACCAGCAGTCCAAGTGCAGGTGGAAGCAAATAAACCTTATTTGATTTTGTGGAGGGACAATATTCAGGATGAGGTCAAGATTGAGCTGTATCAAGAGAATAAGTTGGTTGAAACGATAGCCAACCGCGCGACTAGCGATGGGGTTTATGAATGGAAACCTAAGATTGCTGTAAAATCAGGGTCTTTGATTCGGATTTCAAGTGTTAAAAATGCCAAGGTGTCTGGGGCTTTGCAGTTGTGATTGTTGTTGGCAAAGAAATCTCATTGCGATCGCAAATTCCGCACATCCTCTATACTGAGTCCGGTTGTTTGACTTATAGTTGCATCATCCAGGCGATCGCGCGGCCGTATGATATTCCTTACGTTGAAACGATTTGGTAGTTGCGGGCGATCCCACGATTCCCAAACATCAGGTTTAGGAAATGCGATCGCCCTACTCGTCAGTAGCCTCAATTCTTCTGCAACCATTTTGTCAGCACGCGCATCCACTGGCCCGTATTCGGTGCACGCTGCAAGTCGCTCCAGTCTGCCATTTGGGCAAAACCTAGTCGCACCAGCCAATTTACTACGGCGGTTATGCCTTGGCGGGAGCCAACAACCATGATACGCAAGGGTTCCCGGTTTTCTCGATTGTCCGTGGGATCTGCGTCTTGTTGGGTGTCGTTGGGCGGTTCGATTGGAAAGTCTTTAGCCATTGGGAAGTCCTCATCTTCAAAATCAACTAATCACTACATATTGTGTAGTTACTACCAATCAGATCGCAATCACTACACATATGTAGTGATTTACGGTTGGGGCATCCCTTGGCCTCATGGGGTGCATGGGAAAAGCTGGTCGAGTTTTGAGAGATGTGCTCAACACCTATGGCATTAGCCAAAACAAATTGGCGATCGCAATGGGTGTGCGAAGTTCTGTTGTCTATCGTTGGTTTAATGAGTTGATAGATCCAACTGGAGACTCGCTTGTGAAGATAGTTGTGGCGTTAAAGTTGCTCGATATAGATGCAGCACGGGAGTTTGTGCAGCGCTATTTGGGTGAGATTTTGGAGGATGAGGGTGAGGGTGAGGTCGATCGATCTACAAACACAGAATAGACTTATTGTTCAGAAGGTCGATCGAACTTGACGTGCGATCGTCCGTGAGTGCCGAGATTTTTAAGCTCGGAAAATGCCCATCAAAATACCAGCACATTTGAAGATTCAAATAGTGAGAATAAGGCGAATGAATTTGATACTATCAATGAATAAAAGTGGTAGGGTGCGTCAGATTGTTCCCATGCAATAGGGGAGAAAATGTCAGGATCCAGAGCACCCTACTACTGACAAATCATTAGCATGGAAAGAGGAATTTTCGTCTGTGGATGTATCGGTTCCTCGAATTCACATAATTTCCAGCCAGCTTCTGACAGTTGTTGAAACCACGAACTAACTGTGCGAAAATACCACGGCATCGGCTCTCGAAAATCGCCGCCAAAATTGTCGAAAGTCTCGGTTTTCCATCCATCAATATATGGCTGTTGCTGACACGCTGTGAATGGATGAACCGTCTGGATTAACAAATGTCCGTCTGAGACTATTGCTTGACGTAACGATCGCAATAAATCTCCAATTTCTTCACCAAGTAGCGAAAAATTGCACACAATTCCATCGTAGGATTGACCGAGTCTCGCCGGATCTGCAATAATCTCATCGTACCCGATCGCCCGAAAACAACCATTTCCTTTTTCACAAGCGCGATCAACCAAAGCACGGGAACCATCAACTCCAACCACCTGTACACCGCGATTTGCTAAGGCCCGCGCCAGCCAACCTTCACCGCATCCGACATCGAGAACTCGCCGAGGCTCGCAGCGGAGCACTGCTTGCAGAATAGCCTCGTCCGTTGCTGCGCGGCGACTTTCGATCTGGTTTTGGTCGATCGCCTGTGTCCATGCGTCGGCATTTGCCTCCCAACTTTGTTGAATTTGTTGCTCTCGGGTCCATGTTACCGTCATTCTTTTTGCTATTTGTGTTTGCTTAAGTGTAAAATTGGCGATCGAGTAACCCACCGTATAAATCCTAATGGTATATTATGTGATACACCTTCATAATTGTGTTCTTAAATCAGGCGATCGAACAGAAGGCTGCCTGAGCAGCTAATTTTTCGCATTCGATTTGGACAATCGTGAATTTCCTTTGAATCTGGATTTTTATTAATTGAAGATTTAATCTGTGTTTTTTTCTTGGGAATGGTGATATAGCGATCGCAAATGAATTGTAAATCACACATCATGTATAATAATGAGGACGTAAATCTCAGTAGGAGTTGAGA
>NZ_JAUBQW010000126.1:0-18959 GCF_036701485.1 Microcoleus sp. Pol11C3
CTTATCTTTAGTTGAGTTTGAATATATCGGTCGCTCCTATTCATAGTTTGCGATCGATTATTCAGCAAGCCCTAATTGAAGGTCTATTAGGCTTGATATTATGGGCAATATAAGCATCGCTAACCTCTACGCTAGTTACAAACCTGGGACTTATTTTGGGTAAGGGATACTCTTTGACGGGGTTGTCACCCCGTCAACCCATCAACCTCACCGAACTCCTGTAAATTCAAATCATCAAAACCAACCTCCGCCAAACCTTCTAACCCCCCTGCATCGACGTTAGTAAATTTACCCACTGCAATAACCCCGCCGCATTTTGACTCAATGAGGGCGATCGCACACAAGTCCTGCGAGGGCTAAAGCCCTCACAGGACTCATATCCTTTCAAACATCAGCTATTTACACACCAACCGGAGCACCAACAACCTCACCTTTCAACATCCGAGAAGCTGCATCAAGCAATTGCTCCTCCAAATAAGGCTTAGTGAAATAACCTTTCGCGCCCAAACTGTAAGCCATTTGGCGGTGTCTGTCAGCACCGCGAGAAGTCAACATCGCGATCGGCAATTCACACAAAACCGCATCCTTCTGCATCCGAGAAAGTAGTTCCAAACCATCCATTCTCGGCATCTCAATATCGCAGAAAACGATATCGCAAGGCAGACCAGATTTCATCTTTTCCCAAGCTTCCTTACCGTCGCGAGCTTCTTCCACACGATAGCCAGACTTCTCGAAAGTAATCGATAATAGCGATCGCACCGTAATCGAGTCATCCACAATCAGCACAGTCGGCTCAGTCTTCTCGATTTCGGCCTCCTGAGTGGCTCTCTCGGCCTCATCCCAAAGCGTACCGCCAGCTTCCTTCCGCAGCCTTCCCGTAGCCAAATCGATCAGCTCCAGAACATCCGCAATTGCCACGATCCGGCCGTCCCCGAGCACGGTGGCCCCAGCAATGCCGATCGGCTTCGGCACCGGCCCTTCCAACGGCTTGATCACAATTTCCTGTTCCGTCGATACCTGATCCACCTGCACCGCCAAGAAATTGCCAGCAGAGCGCAGCACGATCACCGAAATCATGTCATCGTCTGTATTAAACCCGTAAACACTGCCCCGACCCAAATGGCGGCTGTAACCCAGCAAATCCCGCAGCGGCCGGAACGGCAAGCTTTGACCCCGCCACTCAATGCAAGGCAAACCGTCCGCCCCCGTCGTCACCTGATCGCGAGGCACATCGATCATATCCTCCACCCCATCCATCGGGAAAGCAATGCGAGCCCGATCGCTAATGCAAGTCAGAGCCTTAGAAATACTCAACACCAGAGGTAAACGGATCGTAAACACAGTCCCTTTGCCGATCGTCGAATCAATCGACACAGTTCCCCGAATCTCCTGCAAGGAAGTCTGCACGACATTCATACCGACCCCCCGGCCGGCGTACTCCGTCGCCTGTTCCTGAGTGCTGAAACCCGGCATAAACAGCAAATCGTAAACTTCCGAGCGAGACATCCTCTGAGCCTGAGCCGCCGTCAGCAAACCCTGCTTAATCGCCTTCGCCTTCACCTTTTGCGGGTCAATTCCGGCCCCGTCGTCAGAAACCGAAACCACGGTTTGATTCCCTTGGTGGAAAGCGCGAATCGTAATCCTGCCGACTGCCGGCTTCCCAGCCGCCAGACGCACCTCCGGCGCTTCGATCCCGTGAGTAATGGCATTGTTCACCAAATGAGTCATCGGGTCATATAGCTGATCCACAATCATCTTGTCGATCAAAATATCCTTACCCTCAACCTGCAACTGAGCCTGCTTCCCGCACTTAATCGCAATTTCCCGCACCGCCCGGAACAGCCTGTCCGTCGTCTCAGCAAACGGCTTCATCCGGGCCCGAGTCAAACCTTCTTGCAGTTGAGTCGTGACTTGCCGCAGTTGGCGAGTCACCTGATCCGCCTCATCCACCAAAAACTCAATGTCCGCGGCAGACTCCCGCACCCGCACGATCAGCTCAATAATCTCCTGAGCCAAACTGTGGAAAGGAGTAAACCTGTCCATTTCCTCCGGTTTCCAGGCACTTTCCCGAGTGTGGGCCGAATCCTCAGAGCGCCAGGCCGATCGGTGTCCCCCCTGGCGGTTTGCCAGCAAAGCAATCTCCAAAAGACTCCGCTCGTAGAAATCCTGAGTCCGCTGGCTCACATCGCTCAGCAGCGTCACCTGGTGCAGCAAATTGTCCAAAAACTGTCGCATCCGTTCTTGGTCTTGCTCCAAACTGTTGCGGTTCACAACCAGTTCCCCCATCAAATTGCTGAGGTTGTCCAGTTGCTTGACCGGCACCCGCATCGTCTGGTCGCCGAACCCACCCGCGCGGGGATTCCGCCTTCCTCTGTTGAGCGCCGACGGCCCGCCGATATTTGCTTCCCCTTGGCGGCCGCCGTCCTTTGGATCTTCGAGCAGTTTTTCCAAATCGCCAAATTCGTCGTCGCTCTCCTCGGCAGCAGCGCGCGGAGCTTTACTGGTAGTTGTCGCCGGTGCAGGAATTTCCGGCATAGTTGCGCTCTCGCTGAGGAGCTCTTCGAGATCCGAGAAAACTTCCGTATTTACTGGACTCTGATTTGTTCCCCCAGAAGATGCTACTAGAGCCCCAGCGCCCCCTGCAATTAACAGTGCTTCTAAATCGTCAAAATTGCCTTCGCCATCCTCAACGCCTGACTCGGCATCGGCAAAAAAGTCTGCCAGCGAGCCCTCTTCCAACTCCGAGGAATCGGCCTCGGCCGACTCGTCCTCAGCGTCCCAAAAGCCCGTCGTCAGTTCCGAAGTCACCAGAACTTCAGCATCGCTCGAATCCAACAAATCATCAAAACCCATCAAAATCGAGCTGTTGAGAGTCGCCCCGGTTTCCATCGCTGAGAGCAAGTCAGCATCGCCCTCAAACATACCATCGAGAGCTTCTGCAGGCAGCGGCTCTAAATCCGCACTTAAAAAATCCGTTTCCAGGGCATCAAACAAATCATCTTCGCCCTCAGACTCCCCGGCGCCATCTGTTTCGGGTAGAGCGAACAAATCCGCATCCACCTCGTCGAACAAACCATCTGGAGGTTGGGCAGACAACTCCTTCACATCCAAAGCAGCGCCGTCATCTGGCGCCGATCCAGCATCGCCCTGCACCACGCCTTCCCCAAACATATCCTCCAAGAAATCGAAAGCTGCGCCCTCATCAGATTCGACATTTGAAATTTCCGGATCAGGACGATCGGACAAAGCCCCAAGTTCAACCTCTGCCGAATTTGTCAAGCCTGGGTGGGAAACAGCCACACCATTGTTCTCGAACAAACTCCCCAAGTCGCCCTCATCAACTCCCACATCCGCACTCTGCAATTCTGAACCTCCATCTGAGTTCAGCCAACGCGCATCGGCTTGCCCCGAAGCTTCCCCGTCATACTCAGTACCTGTAGGTACGGAACCGAACAGCTCAGCCAAATCCGCCGCCTCTCGGGAAGTAGCCGCTCCTTGCCGATCCCGCACAGTCTGTTCATCCTCAGAAATCGAACCCGAGGTCATATCCCCAAACAGCGCATCTAAATCCGTATCGTCCAGTTCCAGGTTGAGCGATTGCACAGACTCGTCTTCCAGGCCGAAAGCATCTTCTAGCCAGTTTTCATCCGCAGAGATATCTAAATCAGAATTTGATGTCATGTTAAGAACGTTGCCCATTTCCTCATTGTGTGCGATGCCTGCAGCTTGATCTCGATCGCCCCCGTTCTCCCCATCTTCGTCTTCTGAAGAAAGGAAACTAGAAGTAATCCCCAACAGCTCGCTCAAATCCGAGTCTTCGCTCAGCTCAGAGAGCAACTCGAAATCATCTATTTCAGGCAGATCGAGCGCTTCGCCATCGGCTGAATCCTTGCCGCCGACTGCTGCAGGCTCGTTCGATTCTGCATCAAAAGTGTCAGGGTTGAGAGAATTCTCCGAAGAGATTGCCGGCAGACCCGTTGCCTCAGATTCGCCTAAATCGCCGAACAAGTTATCGAAATCAGCATCGTCCGTAACAACAGCAGAAGTTTGGGCAGCCACTTCGTCTAAAAGCGTACCCAGAGCATCTTCGTCAGCTTGTCCCCTGGCTGGGCGAACCTTGCCCTCTCGTCGAGCCAAACCGCCCCTGCCGTTACCCGTTTCAAGCTGTTTGCGAATTAGCTGCTTCCTCGAACCCCCATTGTTCTGACTGGCAGCTACCGCCGAACCGTCTGGCTCGTCTGCAAACAGCAAATCCTCCCCAAACAAAGTCGTCAGGTCGTCAATAGGAGGCGCCGTGTTCGTTTCCGAACTTTCCGTATCGTATTCGTCAAACAACAAATCAGTAAAATCGCCGGAATTGTCATCGTCTGACTCCAGAATTCCCGCCGATATCCTAGAAGATTGGGCATAGTCGAGCTCTTCTTCTTCTTCCCAAGCGCCGTCGAGATCCGGGGACTCTCCGTCAAACAAGTCAGCTAAAGTGTTGAGTTCTGCCGCGCCCACTTCCGGGCCGCTGCGGGTCGAGCCTCTAAAAGCACTCGTCTCAATATCCGATTCTGCGAAGGCGGAATCATCGAATTGGGGCGATCGACTGCCACTATAATCGTTGCTCTCGCCACTGTCGAGTTGGTCGAACAGCTCATCTATGCTCAGCCCAGAAATATTCGGCAGCAACTTGTTCAATCCATCCTGGGAATCACCAGAACCCACCAAATCCCAGGCCTCATCCTCAACAGAAACCACATTTGTCCCCGATTTACCCGGTTGAGCGAATGCCAGCAAATCTTCAAAATCCGTTTCTGGAACCAGAACAGCCGGCTGCAGCGCCAGAAGTTTTGCGCTTGGTACGATCGATGATTCTAGACCCGCAATTACCAGTTCTTGCGCTTGTTTGATGTCTTTGATAACCGTTGGGGCTAAGGTACGGTAGCTATTTTCTGGGTTGGCGATCGCCTTGGATACAACTTCGATCAATTCTATCCAGCGGGGCAGTTCAAATTCCTCCCCCGCCCTGAGCAAGTTCCGACAAATGTTCTTGAGTTGCCGCCTGCTTTCAGACCCCTCGGGCTGTTTGAACTCTTGCAGCAGTTCCCGCATCCTCGCCGGCACGTCCGAGTCAAATACTAGCTGCAGCGCGCTGTCTTCTGTTGCTCTGGCATCAGGTGCGTAAACTGACCGCGACTCCGGAAAACTCCTTGATGAGGCAAACGCCCCGACTCCCATCCCCGCCATAACTTGTTCGGGTACGGCCAGAGCGGTGTTCTCGTCTACATCGTGTTCTCCGTATCCGACAAGTCCCCCCAAGTGCCCGTTGAGTTCTTCAAATACTGGTTCTAATTCTCGAACCATCTGTTCTCCCAATTCCTCTGTCAGCCCAAAAGGCCCCGACAGTTGCTCTAACAGCCCTTGCAATGTGTCAAAAATTCGCAGGAAAAGGGACTCTAGCTGTTGGTCTACTTTAACGCTGCACTCTTTTAAAACTTTAAAACTATCTTCTAGTCGGTGAGCTGTTTGCTGAATGCTGGTCAGCCCCAGCATTGCTGCTCCTCCTTTGACAGAGTGAGCGGCCCTAAATACTTCGTTGACCAGTTCTGGGTCTTCGATCGTGGTTTGCAGATTCAGCAAGCCTTGTTCGATCGTATTGAGGTGGTCTTTTGCCTCCTCAATAAAGTAGCCCATTATCCTCTGTTGTTGCTCCGGCAGCATAGTTTTATTCCTGATTTTAAGCGTTATTGTATTGGGTCTATGTTAGTAGTTCTAGAGAAGGTCTTTGTAGATCTCGCCCCTTGCCAAGAGAATAATCTGACTGCGAGATATCGCAAATGTCCTGGCTATTTTTGTTTTCGATATGCCCTCACTTAAAAGATAGCAAATCTCCCGCACCTGTTAGGGTTGGAGTTTGCGGTTAGGACATATCTTGCCGGGAACGAAAGGAAAGCGGTTTTTTTCGCTTGGCATCGCGGGAGTTATCGGCGGGGGTTCCTTCCCACAAATAGTCGGGATTGATACAACCGCGATCGTCGCAACTGTTGTGATACGCCAAATAACCGGGTTTGACAGGCCTTCCCAGTTTGTCTTCCACTACAAGTCTGTGAGCATAGAAAGTTTTTGTTTGGCCATTAATTTTAGTACCTTTAATGGCGTAACCATCACTTCTTTTAGCCAAGGTACAAATCCTGCAGCAGTTCGGCTGTATTTTGGCCCGAATACCGGAAATTATTTCTGGGCCTCGCAGTTGTTTTTGAGGTGTCGGCGCAGATGTATTTCCGACATCTTTGATACATCCTTTTTTAAACCTATATTGAGAATTTTTTAGCCTAGAACCTTCCCACAAATGGTTAGGATTAATGCAGTTGCCAACCTCGCAAGTGTGGCAAGCAAAGTATTCCGTTCTAATCTGCCGACCTAATATATTTTCCCATACTAAACGAGGCACATTAAAAGTTTTCCATTCACCGTTAATGCGAAGTTTTTTGTTAGAATAGCCCCTGCTAGATTTGGTTATGGTAGAGATAATACAGCCCGTCGGCTGAACTTCACGAAAGATGCCCGGTATTACCTCTACTATGTTATCGTCCATCTGTGCAACTCCTACTTTGTTTAGGTGTTGAATTAGCAACCTAGCAGTGGTTTCAAGACTGCGAGGTTGCTTTTTGTCTACCATCCTTGCCCGACCAACGTGCTTGTAAATCAGCCGATAAAAAAGCATTAGACACTTAATTATTGTCTTTCTGCTGTTTCTACTCGGAATCTTTCTACCGATGTCAAAAGGTCGCGAGCAACGCCCACTAAGTTTTGCAAAGCACCCGAAACTCGCTGCGCTTCTTGGGAGGTTTCCTGAGCAGTTAATTCCACTGCTTGCATCACACTGGCCACCGCGCGAGCTGTTTCGTTTTGCTCTACAGTGTCGGCAGTAATCGATCGCACTAACACGTCAATTCGGTTAGTTACTTGAATGATATCTTCAAGCGATCGCTTCGCCTGTTCTGCCAATTTTGTCCCCTCAATAACCTGCTGCGTCCCTTCTTCCATCGCCGTCATTACCGCGCCGGTTTCGCTTTGAATTTGCATCACGATCTGTTCGATTTCTTTCAAAGACTTAGCCGATCGGTCTGCCAATTGTCGCACCTCGTCTGCCACGATCGCAAAACCCCTGCCCGCTTCCCCAGCTCTCGCCGCCTCAATACTGGCGTTGAGGGCCAACAAATTCGTCCGGGAGGCGATCGTCGCAATTAAAGCCACAATCTTAGAAATTTCTTGAGAAGCTTCCGCCAACCGCTTGACTTTTCTAGTGGTTTCTGCTACAGTTTCTCGAATTTCCAAAATCCCGGCCACCGTCCGCTCCACAGCCTCGCCCCCTTTCAGAGCCGTTGCCGCCGCGCCCCTGGCCACTTCTTCCGCCTCTCTAGCGCTTTCTGCGACCCGCTGAATCGCATCGGTGAGGACTTGCACGGAATTCAACGTTGCCGCCAGTTCCTCAGCTTGTCGCAGCGCGTCGGAAGACAAATCGCCCGCAAACTTAGCACTATCCGTAGCGCCTTTGCTGACCTCCCGAGCCGCCTGCTTCACCTGATGGACGATTTCGCGGAGATTTTGAATTGTCAAGTTAAACGAGTCAGCAACAGCACCCAAAACGTCTGCGGTCACTTCCGCAGTCACCGTCAAGTCACCCCGGGCCGCTCCTTCCACGTCGTCTAGCAAGCGAATCACTTGGCGCTGCAAGTCTTCTTTTGCCTGTTCCTGCTCGTCTGACTTGCGCCTGGTATCGCTAATCGTGGTTTGGATGACCTTCGCCATGTGGTTGAATTTAGCAGCCATTTTACCAAATTCATCTTCCGAGTAAACCGTAGCGCGAGCATCCAAAGTTCCTTGAGATACGGCATCGAACTGAGCTTGCAAATTATCCGACGACTTGCGTACCTGCTTGGCGATCAACTGGCCGATGCCCCAAGAAGTTAAAAAGCTGGTAAAGCCTGCGGCTGCGGTCATTACCCAGCCTGTTTGGCGCAGGTAAACGATCGCCTCCGGTTTGTCTTGCCGCAGAGCTTGATATGAGGCAATGTTGGTGACGAAAGCCACAGCTACCAGAGAAACCAGTCCCGCCCCGATTGCCGTGTACAACTGTTTTGTAAACAAAGGGGCATTTTCCAAGAAAGCCAGTCCCCCCTGTTCTACCGTCACCGAAGTATCGACCGCTTCTGTTTCGGTGGGAGCAAAACTCGACACTGACGTATCAGCCGCGCCGTTTATGCCAAATCCAAATATCTCGTCATCCCGAATTGCTGAGCCATCGCTGTTGTCAAATTCCAGGCTGCTGCCAGTCGTTCCCATCATGCCGCTGGTCGAGTTGCCGAAATTGGTGTTACCTCTAGTCAACATCGAACTGGTGGCATCTTCTGAGATGTCAAAGTCCGGCAAATTGCCCAAATCGTCAAACTCGTCAAATTCGTCTAAAAAGTCGCTGTGTTCTTGAGCGTTCTCCGCTTTTGACGACCAGGCGCTGCTGTTCTTGTCGGACGCCCCGAAAGCTGTCGCTTGTTCGTTGTCGTCGAAAGAGAAAGAATCGCTAAAAGCATCGTCATCAAAAGCCTCTAACTCGAAGCTGTCTATAGAACCAAATGCCGGGGGTTCCGAGTCGCCGTAACCGTTGCTGTTGGCGGAGGAGCGATCAACCGAATTAAATTGTTCCCGGCTCGATTTTTGACTTTGAGAGTTGGGGACAGCACCTCCCATCAACAGCGTTTCGTCTTCCGCCAGCGAATAGTTTGACGAGTAGTCCGACCCGTTATTCGGCTGCTTGTTTTGAGGTCGAGAAGACCCGAAACCCGACGAGGGCATCGCCTCGGCAAAGGGGTCTTCCTCTTCGGTCGGAGGTGCGTTATGACCGTGATTTTGGCCACTCTGGGGCGGGGATTGGTAGTCGTAGTCGGAGTTATCGTCGAATTCGTCTGCCAAATCGAGCGCAGCAAAAGGTTCGCCAAAATTGTCTGAGGGCCCGATGGGGGAGTCTAGTTGGTTCGAGTCGAAGGAATTCCCGATGTCTGAAGAGGCAAAACTTTGACCGTTGAGCATCTGAGTCGGAGCTTCTGAAAACGAATCTCCTGAGTAAGGTGCCTTTTTCCCAGACCCTTTGCTGCTTGACACGTCACCCGGCTCAAACCCTCCATCATCTAAGGCAAAAGGGTCTCCAAAGTCCGAGTCGGCAAACTCGTCTATGTCTAGCGAGTCGGAGGTTTCAGCATAAGCTGCCATTCCGCCGCTGTCGCCAGCAAACGGGTTAGAATGTGAGGTTAAATCTGGGACTGAGCCTGCGTGATCGTCGTCTTCTGCTTCCCACCCCAAGCCACTCATGCCCAAGTCTGCCAAGTCCTCGTTTTCCATGTCGTCTGAGGATTGACTTCTATAGGAAAGGGATGGGGAATTTCCTTGGAAAAGTCCCAAATCCGGGTCTTCTAACCCTTCATCAAGAGATAAGTCTGGGTAGAATTCTAATTCTGTTTCAGCAGACAAAGCCTCGAAATTTTCCGTTTGCAGTTCTCCGGATAAAAATTGGTCTGTGTAGGTAATTCCGCTGTGAGCGTGTTCAACCAAACTCTGGTCGTCACTCAGGCCTAGCACAACAGTGTACTGTTCCCGCGCCACCTCATACTGTTGCAGTCCGTAGCAGTAAATGTGTCCGCACAGCAGGCGAGCGCTGGGGTCTTCGGGAAAATCTTCTACTAATTGATAAACTAGGGCTGCGGCTTCTGAATAATTGCCATCCATGTAGGCCGCTTCTGCCCGTTGGTAGTCCTGCTGAAAGTTGGTACTTGTTGCCATTTGCCGCCCTCTTTTGATTTTAGATTTTAGATTTGAGATTTTTGATTTTTATCTTGAATTGAATGTTTAGATGCGCGCCTCAAGTCGTGTGACTGTTGATGGTTAGACCTCAATCGAAAATCGCAAATCGCAAATCTAAAATCGATTTCACGCTGCCCACCGCGCCGAGCGCAGAATTTTCACTTGATCTAGCAGTCGGAGCACTTTCTGAGCTGGTGCACCTAACATCCATTCTCCCCTCAGAAATGGAATCATGCCGTCTGGTGCATTGTTCTGAGAGTGCAGTTGCTCTACGTCGAGCCAGTCCATCCCCACAATTCGATCGACTGCCAGCCCCAAAATCGTGTCTTGGTCTTCCACAGCCACGATCGGGATTTCGGGTCTATCTGTGTTCAGAGGTGTTTGGTCTCCCAGAAATTGGCCGAGGTCTGCCACCCAAATCACTCGTCCTCTCATATTTAGGGTACCTAAAAGCAAAGAGGAAACGTTGGGGATCGGTGTCATGCGGTCTGGGGACGGGGATAGTACCTCTCTAATCCCTGTCGCCGGCAGTGCGAACTCGTTCCCCGAAGGAACGTAGAACCGCAGGTGCAGCTCACCTTCGGGAGTTTCTAGTTCTTGGAATTCCGGAGCCGGATCTACCCCTAGTCCTGGTAATATAAAGTCTGGGCTACCGCTAATCATAATTCTGACACCTGCATTTCTAGCAAATTGTTGAGGTTTCCCGCCAAGAAGAACCGGATCGAAACTTCGATGGTCGAAACTTGACACAGCCAAGCTTGACACAGCCAAGGGGTGAATGGCGCGACTGCCGGAGGTGCTTGGCAATAAATTTGCTCCGTCCATAATTGACTGCCATCAATAATTCGCGCGACCAATGCTTACAAATTAGCTCAAATCGACTACGAACAATTAATTGGGAACCCCTAAAACTTCACTTTGTACTCCCACCGCCGTCTCAAGTGGTAAAACTCTGGGTAATTTCTGCGATGAATGCTAAACCGATACTCGGATTAGCGAGGAGTGGTTGACATGGCTAGTGTCGCGACAATCATGAACGGAGTCACTTAAGACTGAGAATTGGACTCTCTGACTTTGTACAGAAATACCTAGCCATAAGTAGCTCTGTACATCAGTTTTTCGGAGCGGCTGCAAGTGGAGAACAAGTATATTATATTTGCACTTTGAGCGTGTTAGACCCACTGGGGTCGAGAAATGGAACAGAGTTTTACCGACGCCCTCATGCCAGCGCGCGGATTTATACATTCTAGTTTATGGTGCGATCGCCAATCGTGTCCGCGAGCTTTCTCTTTGTGGTGGCCAAGACTTGATCTAACTAGGTACAAGAAAGCTCCAATAATGCCATCGGTGCGAAATTTATTTTTCTTCTAATTGGTCTTCTAGCGAGCGGTCTAATAATCTTTCGGAGAGATTGACCCGAGGGTAGCCCGGGCCCACATATTTTTCTACCAGCATCAATAACTCGCTTTCACCAAAAGGTTTGGTGTAAAAGTCTGTAGCCCCGGCCATGCGGGCTTTAACGCGGTCGATAAATCCGTCGATGCCCGTCAGCATAACGATCGGCGTCTGCCGGAAAGCGCTCGAACTACGCAGCATAGCGCAAATTTCGTAGCCGTCGAGTTCCGGCATGGCGATGTCACACAGAATTAAATCGGGTTTGAGTGGAAACACCAAACTCAATGCTTGGAGGGGATTGCCGATCGTAGTAGCTTCATAACCGTGTTCATTTAAAATTGACTCAACTGTTTTGCGAATAGTATTGTCGTCGTCAATACAGACAACTCTCGGAACCTTGGTTTCTGGGGACGACCATTCTTTTTTGTTGTTGGTGGGGGCAACAGAGGGTTCGTAAAATACTTGCACCAATCCCTGCTGGACAAAGGGGTAAATCGCCTTAGCGACAGTGAGCACGTCTCGGTTGAGGTAGCGCGCCATTTGGCGGATCGAAGTGTGCCCATCGGCCCAGCGTCTGAGAGTATTAAAGGTATTGACAGGCAGCGCGACTCGCAGCTCGGAGGGGTCTGAAATCACCGGGCATTGGTTGGGCGACTGAATGTGAGGATGAAACTGCTTCCACTGCTGCACCTGTTTGACAATCTTGGCCAGCAGCGAGCTAATTTCTAAGCTGGTCAATTGAGGAGCCAAAGCTGGGCCCATTTCAAAAGTGAAGGAACCCTGGTGGAGACTGAGCAAGTCAAATAGGGTTTCGTGGATCATGCTCTGGATGATGTTGCGGCCTTGAGCTGGGGTGAGGATGTGGTTTTCTAGCAGGGCCCATAGGTAGCCATATTCTGGGGCATTGGTAGATGCCATATAGGGAACTTGGATTTTGTCGAGGGCGGTATCTGCTTTGTAGCGGCGCAGGTAGTCGCGCAACCGAAACAAACTGCCCGCACTCTGGGTAGCGTAAATAATCTGACCGTTGAAGCAGAAGACATACCAGGATTGTCCTGCAAGGGAGCGCGGGGTAGGTTGAGTACCCGTGCTGCTGCCGGTGGAGGTGTAGGCCTCTACGAACAGTTCTCCGGTTCGCTGACCTAACTCAATCAATTGCAGGATGCTGCGGATGTCTATTTCACTCAAATTTCCCTGCATGCAGCTAAAATGTCCTCCTTAAAACCGTTGGCGTCTGAGCTCGGAAAGACTGTGTGCTGGCGAAAAGATTGACTTTAGTTTCCGTCAATAATTTACGCGCTGATGCCGATCTCACAATTGGGAATTGACGAAAGGGCGATACTTGCTGCGGCTCCTCGGCCGCGCTACCAGTCCACAAGCTGAAACCGCGAAACTCGCGGCATTCTCTAAGTGTAGAGTTTCACCTTAGTATTCCCACTGTTGCCTAAACTCGTAGAATCCACATCGCACGATTGCACGGGTTCTTCGAGTGTGCAACGCTGGCATTCCCGACTGGTTCAAGTCTTCGATCGCCAAAGTTTTGAAGTTTTTGGCTGAGTATGCCGTCAGTTTATCCAGCACATCTTGGCGTAGGTCAACTTCAAAATACCGAGGATTCTCTGGTTTTACCGCTGCTACCAGCAGCAAGTGCCAATCAAGCCCTGATGGGAACTTGAGGCTAGTCTGTTGGATTGGATGAGTTGCGATCGAGGTTTTTTTTGGGTTTGCCACAGCCCTAAAATCAGGTGCAGTCAAAATGAACCTTTGTTGGCAATTGTCAGGAAAACCCTCAGTGCCGATCAACCTTTTTGCTCGCCCGCGGCTCGCGTCATAGGCTCGCGTCATTACCTTATTCTAAGGCAGCGCGGTTCAAATCCCTAGTCCGCCGGAGCAAGGCGCCAGC
Organism: Microcoleus sp. Pol11C3; assembly: GCF_036701485.1. Lineage (NCBI taxonomy): Bacteria > Bacillati > Cyanobacteriota > Cyanophyceae > Oscillatoriales > Microcoleaceae > Microcoleus > Microcoleus sp. Pol11C3. The sequence continues at coordinate 13,139 of NZ_JAUBQW010000126.1, forward strand.
TTGGCGGCTGCAACGGCTTTTCTCACGATCGAGCCGCAACTAAAGCCTGGTACAATCAATAGAAAGTTTTTGACGGACTGACCTTTTTCAGCTTTAGGCTATTGCAGTCCCCGCAGTTTTGCTAGTCTTTAATTAAGCGGCATTCATACTGCTTTCTCATTCTTCCAGAAAGCGGGCGGCGGCCGTGCTGTCTGGAAGTTCTCCCGTGAGGACGTGCTATGCGTGAGTGCTGAAGAAAAGTTAGAAAAAAATGCTATCCCCCGATTGGGCAAACGATACCAAAAAGTAAGACTTAAGTGGCAAAAAGTTATCCTTACTTGCCTATAATTGTTTACTTTAGGTAAGTTGACTAAAGATCACACGCAGTGTTATGTTTAGTTGAGAACCTTTGGCTTAAGGGGGATAGCCTACTTATGTTGGGATTAGCCGTCTACCCAACAGCGTAGGAAGTAAACACCACTTATCTTTTAGGCCTTTAAGTAACTTAAAGTAAGTTGGGATAGGTTTTACGAAGCAGAGGACTATTAGTGTGCTGTATCTAGCGGAAGTACAAAAACAGAGAAGCGGCTTTGGTCTCGGTGGCGGTAAGGCTGAACTGAAACTGCTAGCTTGTCAGCGGGGCGAACATAACTGGAGCGCTGTACCAGGGGATGACGCGATCCCAGTTGAGGAAGCTAATAAATTTAACGACGGCACGCTGGTGCTGGTTGAGTTGAGCGCTAGCAAGCAAGTGCAGCGGATTCAGGAGGCGGCCCGCCAGTTGGTGAGCATTCTGCAAAATTTCTCGCGATTGCAGGACAAGTTTAAGGATAAGGAAGAGGAAATTGAACAGTGGAAGGCTTCTCTGACGTTTTCGAGTCAGGAACTCAATCGCCGGGAAATGGAAATGCAAGCCCGCGAAGAGCAGTTGGCTCAAATGGAAGAGGAGTTGGAGCGGTTGGAGGCTCAGCGCTCGGAAATTGAAAATACTCGAGATGAAGCTAACCGACTGCGAGAAGAAGTCGATCGCAGTCGTGTGGAAATTGAGACGGCTTGGGAACAGTTGCGGGGCGAGCAGCAACGGGTCGCCCAGCAGCAGTCTGAGGTTCCGCAGGGGGCAGTAGTTGATCAGCAGCAAACCCAGAGGATTCAGGAGTTGATGCAAAAGCTGGGAGGGGCAATTGCTTCTGCCCAAGGGGTGCGGGAACAACTGAATCAGTCTTTTGGTGCCGTGGGCGCTCAACAGGCAATTCTGGATCAGCACTGGCAGCAGTTGGAGCAAAAACAAAGCATAGCTCAACAGCAAGAAGAAGAGGTCGATCGACAAAATCAGAGCCTCCAAAACCGCTGGCAAGAGTGGTACCAATCTCAAGAAGCTTTGGCCGGGGCTCGGGCGGAGCTTAAAGGGCAGCAAAGTACCCTCAGCGCTAAGCAGGATCAGGCTCAGTCCGTGTCTTTGCAGGTGCGGGCTGTTGAGGAGCTTTACCAGCAAGTTTCCAGGCTCGCATCTGCTTCGGGTACTGCCGGTACCGAGCAGAAAGTAGATGTGTCAGCTTTAGAGAAGATGCCTGTTGATGAGTTACAGGGGCTGGTGCAACATCTGCAACAGGATTTGGAAAAGGTGTTCCGGTTTGTTAACGATCAAGAGGAGGAGTTGACTCTGCAACGGGAGACAATTGAGGAGCTGCAAGGGAAAATTCAAGCTGCTAGCGAGTACGATCGCATGGCTTTGGAAAATGAAATGGCAGATGAACTCGAAAGTTATCAGATGTTAAACGAAACTCTGGTGGGACAGCGCCTCCGGTTGCAGGAACGGGAAGATGTTTTAAAGCAGCATCAGGGGGTGCTGTGGCGGCGGCTGGGTACTGCTAATGCTCCCAAACAAGAGCGAGGAGATATTGATTTGGGGCCGATTGTCGCACAGCTCAATACTCAGCGACAGCAGCAAAGCCAAGAATTGCAAAGACTGGAAAACGAAATTCAGCAGGTGCGGGAATCTATATCCCAAATTGAGGCAAATGTCAACCGCCAAAATGGGGAAAGTGAGGCGAAACGCTACGAACTCAAGCAGTTAGAGCAGAATTTGTTCAACCAGAAAGGTGCAGTGGCGCAACTCTGGGGCAGAGTAAATGTTTATCAAGAAATGTTGCAGCCGGTGCAAGACAATTTGACGGCGCTACGCCAAAAGCTGGAAGCGGTGGGTGGGGAACTCGATCGCGTGCAGGAGAGTGGAGAGGAGCAAAATCGGGTAGTTTCTGATTTGCAGCAAGTCCTTTCGGGTTTGATAACAGCTTAAAATTTAATATCTAAAATTATCGAAGGGTGTTCGACTCGACCGATCGCTCCTCCAGGAAATGGATCGGTTTGCGATCGGTTGGGCGCTACGATTAAGCTGGTTAGTTTTTCTACGCTTTCAAAACTTGGCGCCGAGGGCAATATTTGTTGCAGTAGTTGTCGCATTGCCCGTCGCTGCAAGGCCAGGGGTGCTTCCCGCAAAATCGGGCGATTTAACTTGACAGGAAGTTGAAAATTCACCTGTATGTTGTCTGCAATTGGAGACATTGCTCGCTGTAGCAAGTCGCTGGCTGCAAGTTCGAGATATTCTACGTCGGCGCGGAGGAGTTCGGCTGTTTGAGCTAGGGCTTGTTGGGCTTTTGGGTTGAAATGAGTTTCCAAATAAGGCAATAATTCCGATCGAATCCGGTTGCGACTATATTGCAAGTCTTGATTTGTGGAATCTTCCCAAATGGGTAGTTTTTGCTCTTGACAAAATTGACCTGTTTGCGATCGAGTTATTTCGAGCAAGGGACGAACTAAGTAGATTTTAGATTTGAGATTTTCGTCGGAATTCGCCAATCGAAAATCGGCGATGGGCCGCGTCCAGGTGAGGGCGGAAAGTCCGTCGGCGCCACTGCCGCGAATCAGGTTGTAGAGTAGTGTTTCGGCGCGATCGCTGGCTGTGTGGCCTGTAACAATGTAGGGGTAGTTGTGGGCGATCGCAATTTCGGTTAAAGCTTGATATCGCCAGTGTCTGGCGGCTGCTTCTGTTTTGGGGATGTCGGAGGCTGTTTCCAAATAGTAGGATATTCCCCAGTTTTTAGCTAATTGTTCTACATGATTCGCCGACGCTTGCGAGTCAGAACGCCAACGGTGATCGCAGTGAACAATCGCTAGATTCCACCCCCATTTTGGCTGCAAATCTAGCAGTAATTTAATTAAACACAGAGAATCTTGTCCGCCGGATACTGCTACTAGCAAGCGCTGATTTGATGGCAATATTTGTCGGTACAGCAGCGTCCTGTGAACTTGAGCGTGCAGGTGCGTCCAATTGGAAGATTCAGGCATTGCAGTTGACAGTTGATAGTTGACAGTTGACAGTTGCCCGTTGATAGTTGTCAGTTGTAGGAAGGATGCTGTTTTAAGCTCCTCAACTCAAAACTCTGAACTTAAAATTTAAAAATCTTCCTCCTTTCCCTCTGCCGTAAGTAGCAGCTTAGCTCCACATTCCTATACTTTGGGGGTCGCGGTCGGGATACCTAGAAATAGGAAAATGATTACTTATTTCTGTTGAGTCACCTTGATTTAATGGCTCATCTATATCGGTTTGATTTGAGCTATCTACCGCGTAGTTTTGCAAGGTGTCTGATCTTTCGGCAGCGGCAGGAAGGGCTTTTTGTTCTTTGATTTCAGGTTCGAGCGGAATGAACTCCAGACGCATTCTAAGTTTTCCTTTTGTCCAGTCTTTACCGGCACTTAATAGCTCGCAATCCAGGCCGTCTGAAAATAATTTTTCGTCTACCAATTTTGACTGCATAATTGCCATAAATTCGCTGACTTTGAATGTACATTGATACATCAAAGCGCTGGTAGGGGCAGACACAACATCGTCTTGTTGGGGAAATATTTTCGATTCGTCCATATTAATTGTCCTTATTTTAATGAATGAAGGAAGTTCGGCAACGGATTTTGTAACGGATGTAACGGATGTCACGGAGGTCAGGAATATCGAAGTTAGAAGAGGGAAGACCGAAGTTAGAAGCAGGAAGAAGGGTCTTCGGCGAAGCTGAGCGGGAAAAAAAAGGGAAGAAGAAAGAGGGAGTTAATTATTAGAATCTCGCTGGTTGAGTAAGGTGGGAATTGCCCACCCTACCACCGGAGATGATTTAATCCGGGTTCTTTGAGTTATCCTGTTCTTCTGTGGCCAATTGGTGGATCAGGAATTAGAAAAACCAACCGTAGGAATGTAAACCTTTGCCTAACAGATTAACGCCTAGATAGCAAATCCAAACTACCACAAAACCTGTGGCGGCTAAAATTGCTGGGCGTCTTCCCTGCCAGCCGCGAGTAATGCGGGCGTGCAGGTAGGCCGCAAATACCAACCAAGTAATTAGCGCCCAAGTTTCTTTCGGGTCCCAACTCCAGTATGATCCCCAAGCTTCGTTAGCCCAAACCGCACCGGCAATAATGCCAACTGTCAGTAAGGGGAATCCTAAACCGATGATGCGATAGCTAATGTTATCAAGAGTTTCTGCTAGATTCAATCGCTGGGGCGAGAGAAGTTCTGCGGTTTGAGTTGGGGCGGTTGATGGGCTTTGAACGGTTGCTAATTCGAGCACTGCGGTGGTGCCCAAACCGTTATTGTTGGAGTTGAAAGAGGGTTCGCTGAAAACTAATGCGCTGTCGGCGCTGGTTTCTGCAATTTGAGGTTCGGGGTTTTGAGGGCGTTGGAGGCGGTAGTTGCTGTTGCGGTTGCTGTTGGTGCCGAAGGAACTACCGGTGAGTTCGATTTTTTGGCCGCGGGTGACGATTAAAAAGGCGATCGCCAGTAGCGCTCCTACCATTAAAGTTGAGTAACTGAGCATCATGACGCTAACGTGCATCATCAGCCAGTTTGATTTGAGGGCGGGTACTAGGGGCTCTGCAGATTGCATGGTTGCTGGCAGAGTCAGGGCTGCAAAGGCGGATATTGCCATTGCTACGGGGGATGTGGCTACTCCTACTAAGCGGGAACGGCTCATGTTTTCCGCGACTAGGTGGATGGCGGTGATTCCCCAAACTAGGAAAAATAGGGATTCGTAGAGATTGCTTAAGGGGAAGTAGCCGGCTTCTATCCATCGAGAACCGAGTAAAGCGGCGATGGATAGATTGGCGACGGCCATTCCTGCGGTGCCTAGGGCCCCCAGGTAGGGAATGCCGGGGAAGGCTGCGCCAACCCAGTAAATGAGCATTGTGGAGAACAAAACGGCAAAGGAGATGTTGTCCAGCCAGTTCTGGAGTACGACCAGATCCATAAAAATTACTCCGGTAATGTTTTTACTTATTTTTGCTAACTAGATCGATCGTACTGGGGTTGGGCAGTTTTGGGTTTGGGATTTTGAATTTTTGTGGCAATTATGAGTGGTTGGCGGTTGTTGAGGTGCGAGTGGGCGATCGCGCGGACGCATCAAACAAGCTACTATTGACCCACCAGACGAGTGTCACGCCCGTCAAGTCACGCTTGTTGCTTCTGGCTGACGGCTTGAGGTTGGACGAGTTGAAAGTAAGGAAACACGAAATGCTGACGGGCGAAATTCGATCGCCCATTCACAAAATTAGGACTTACGCACGGGGGGCCAGAAACCGGGTTTTTTTAGGAAAATCCTTCGTTCGTACTCGAAGATTAAGTATAAAAACCCGGTTTCTTTGTCGGAAGTGCGTCTAAGGCTGAAAATATAGGATGTTTTTCGATCTGGGGTTATCTGGAATCCTTTAGAATTGATTGAGCATAGGACTTACGCATTGACAAAAAACATGATCTATGCACTCTCGGTCATAGCATCACTCTGAAGGTTCGCCAAAATAT
>NZ_JAUBQW010000127.1:0-18933 GCF_036701485.1 Microcoleus sp. Pol11C3
CTTGCACTTTATTCTCGATCGCGCGCTCAAAACCCAGGCTACCTCAAGTGCGATCGATATATTCAGCAAGCCCTAATAAGATGCGGGCGGAGGAGGGGAAAATTAGCCTAGATTCTTTGTTTCCATAGTCCGTAGTCGCTAGTTCCTAGCACGAAAAACTCTAGCCTGTTCCTCGTTCCCCATTCCCCGTTTCCTGTTTCTTCTCATAACGAGGTTTGTAATTGCAAGGCGGCGCTAATTGCGCTAAAGCCTAGCACGAACTGCTCACGCCGGAATAGAAATCACAAACTCCGAACCCTGACCGAGGCAAGAATTCACCACTAATGTACCTCCATGTTTTTCCACAACAATTTGGTGAGCTATAGACAATCCTAATCCGGTTCCTTGACCCACAGACTTGGTAGTGAATAAGTGGTTAAAGATGTTTTCCTTGACTTCGTTCGACATCCCCACTCCATTATCCTTAATCCGAATCAAAACCTGATTCTTGGATTCGCTCAGAGCAGTTTGAACCGTGATTTGATTAGGTAGGGCTTTAATTTCACTAAAACTGCGTTCCTTATTTGACTCCTCCAGGGCGTCAATGGCATTAGCCAGCACATTCATAAATACCTGGTTTAACTGTCCGGGAAAGCATTTCACTAGGGGCAAGTTACCATACTCTTTCACAACTTCAATGGCAGGGCGAAACTCGCTGGCTTTTAAACGGTGCTTGAGAATCAGGAGAGTGCTTTCGAGTCCGTCGTGAATATTGAAAGAAACGGGTCGATCGCTATCTGCCCTCGAAAACGTTCTCAAACTTGTACTGATATTGCGGATGCGATCGACTCCCTCCTTCATAGAGCCAATCAATTTGGGCAAATCTTCTCGCAAATACTCCAAGTCCATCTCCTCAATTTCTGCTTCAATTTCCACTCCCGGAGCGGGAAATTTTTCTTGATACAAATCAATCAAGTTGAATAAATCCCCCACGTATTCTTGAGCTGGTTGCAAGTTGCCGGCGATAAAGCCTACGGGATTGTTAATTTCGTGGGCTACCCCTGCGACTAAATTTCCGACAGCAGACATCTTTTCACTCTGCACCAATTGCAACTGCATCTGTTTGAGATCGTTGATAAACTGCTCTAGTTTTTGGGCATAATCCTGAGATTGTTGATACAGACGAGCATTCTGTAGGGAGATTGCCGCTTGAGAGCAGAGGATGTTGAGGATGGCAATGCGATCGCCGGTAAATACTCCTGTTGCTAGATTATTTTCTAAATACAAAATCCCGATCATTTTGCCTCGCTCGCTGATCGGAGTGCAAAGCAGGCTCTGAGGTTGCTGTTGGATAATGTAGGGGTCAGATGCAAATCTTGGTTGAGTGCTAGCATCATCAAAAACTAGGGTTTCTTTGGTACGTTTGACGTAGTTGATCACACTTAAAGGAATTATCGGGCTCTCCTCAATCGGAATAGATTGCAGGGAACACTCAAAAGTGTTGCTGCAATGAACGACTATTTTCCAGTTTCCCTCTTCATTCAAAATGAATATTCCCATTTCCGCTCCGGCATTTTTAATTGCCTCTTGGATGAGAGTAGAGAGTAACCGATCGACTTCAATTTCACTGGATATAGCAAGAGATGCTTTGATCACTGTTGGTAAATCTACTATCCATGAGGAGGCAGCGCTGCTAGTAATGGTTTGGCTTGAACTGGAGATGGATGAGTTGCCAGTGGAAATTAGCACTTCTTCGCTTTGATGTAAAAGCACTTTATTCTGTTGCAGGATCGCAGCAAGTAGTTGGGGATAGCGTTGTTCTAAATCGTCAATTTTTGCTTTTGCTCCCCAACGAGCGTAGGCATAATAGGCATCAATTAGATATACCTGGGCAAATTTTTCTTTCCCCCATTCCCGGTAGAATTTAGCAGCCAATTCGTAGGCAAGGGCTTCTTCTTGCTGATAGTTATTTTCCCGCGCTCCCTGAATGGCTATCTCATATTCGTTGATGGCGGTTAGATGGTCGCCTAATACTCGTGCTTTTTCGGCTTCTACTAGATGATATTTATGCTCGTAGTTCATCGGAGCGTGCTGCATCCAAAGCTGCATTTTTTCCTGGTTAGCAGCAACCTGACTTAGGTAATGCGATCGCTCTGATAAACTGACGTTGGGATAGTTCGCCAGTAGTGCCAGCGATTGGTATAAGTGCAGAGTGACGAAATACTCCGCACCTGCACAGGCACTAGAGTAGTTGGCTGCATTGGCGGCACTATCAACTGCTCGATCGGACTCTTCCAACAAATAAAACAGAATCGTCTTTGCCAAATAGCCGATAAACAGGGCGTAGTAGTTGTTCTCGGCTATTAGGCGGGGCAACATCACGGATTCATCAAAACTCTCACCAATTAACTCGAGTGGATTTGCTGCCTTCCCCAACAAATTCAACAACAGTTGATGCCAGATCTGAGACAAACAGAGGGAGTGTTCCTGTTTTAACTTCAACAGTAAGTCGTGGTATTTTACCTGGTCTTGTTTAACGGTTTCCAGGTTTTCCCCCACCAGGAATTTGTGGAAGCAATAGTTGACGGCACAGTAGCCTGTATATGTATAGTCTCCAGTTTCCAGACCGCTCTGCACCCCCTCGGCTAGGGGAGATAGGCTTTCTCGTACAGGTTCCTTCGAGTGCTGGATGAATGCGTAGAACACATTGTAGGTGAGGGCTTTGTCCTTTCTAGCATCAAACTGTTTGAGCAGTTGCAGCGCTAGTCGCCCTGCCTGATACCCGGCATCGATATTGCCAAGCCCACCGCACAGGATGAGGCCGTACCAGGCATAGGTACTCGATGCCAACGGCGAGTAGCCGTATTTGAGACACAGTTTCACTTGTGTCAGGACTACTGGCAGCAGAATTTGCGGTCTGCCTATGAGAATGGAAGACAAACAAGCTTTAAGAATCCGCATAGCTGCCAGTTGGGCCTGGTCTGTCATCAGAGGGCAGTCTTCCAGCTCTTCTAGAGCGGGCAGTTCCACTAAAAATTCCGGCTCGCTCAGGTTGACGGGGTAGCCCAGCAATTCTAATGCCTGCAATCCCGTGTCAATAGCATCGTTATGTTGGCGTTGCGCTATGTGAACCTGTATCTCGATCTCGTAAGCTGGGATGCGATCGAGCAGTGTTTTCCCGTGCTGCAACACCATTTCAACTAAGGTACTGGCGGCGGGGAAATTGGTGTTGAGATATTCTGCCTCTGCTGCTTCCACAGTTATGTCTATGGTCAAATCGTACTGAGTCTGCCAGCTCTCGCTAAGTGTCTCACCCGAAGAATCGCCTGAGAGCAAATTTATCGCCGTATTCAGGTACTTCACCGCCGCCGCATAGGCTGTAGATGCTTTGGCTTTCCGTCCTGCTGTCAAGTTCAACCGCGCTAGTTCTTCGATTTCCGCTGGTTGAGAAATTAACTCCCATCCCATATTCAATTGGTTAACAATGGCAAAAATCCGCTCGTCCCGTTCTTGAATCGGGGTATTTTGGAGCAGGAGTTGCCCGATTTTCAGGTGAGTTGCTTGTTTTTGGCGGGCGGCAATTAAGGAGTAAGCGGCTTGTTGAACGCGATCGTGCAGAAATTTGTAATAACAGGAGTCTGGATTCTGGAACCACGAGTCAGAAGTATTGCTTTCTTCTTCTGAATTCTGATTTATGAATTCAAACTCGTCTGAAGTAAAAAATTTATAAACTTCAGTCAGTGGGAAAATCAACCCTGCTTGCAAAGCAGGCCACAAGTTGGCTGCCGTATCTGAAAAAGATTTTTCACACACTACCGCCAGCGTTGCTATATCGAATTCGTTACCAATGCAGGCAGCTAACTTTAAAACTTCTTGCGTATCGCGTGGCAACTTTTGCAATTGCAGCGCCATGAACTCTACAACATCATCTGTCAGGGCTAAGGTTCGCACTGTGGCGATATCGCATTGCCAATACCGCTCCTCACAATTAAAGGTAATTAGCCCATCTTCATGCAAAGATTTGAGAAATTGCGTGCTAAAAAACGGATTGCCTTGGGTTTTTTGATCGATCAGTTCTGTTAAGGGCATAGCCAAGGCTCTAGAACAAACTAAAGTATCGGCAATCAAACAATTCAAATTGAAGCAATCGAGCGGCGCGAGGGTAATAGTGTTTACCGTAGCTTCCGTTTGTTGGATGTCGGATAATGTCAGCACTAAAGGGTGTACGGGACTGACTTCGTTATCTCGATAGGCTCCAATTAATAAGAGATAGCGCCGATCGCGATCGCTCGTCAAAAGTTGAATCAACTTTAATGACGCTGAGTCTGCCCATTGCAAGTCGTCTAAGAAGATGACAAGGGGATGTTCTTTGGTTGTGAAGAGTTGAATAAAGTTATCAAGTAACCGATTGAAGCGGTGTTGGGCAGCACTGCCCGAAAGTTCTGGTGCGGGTGGTTGCTCTCCGATAATCCGTTCTAGTTCAGGAATTACCTCAACAATTACCTGAGCATTCTCGCCCAATGCTGCCAGGATTTGAGTCTTCCAGTGTTCAACTTGAGCATCTGTTGCGCTCAGCAATTGCTTCATTAAATCGCGAAAAGCTTGTACAAAAGCTGAGAAGGGTTGGCTGCGCCCAAATTGGTCGAATTTACCTTTAATGAAGTAGCCTCTAGCTGCAACAATCGGTTTGTGAACTTCGTTGACGACGGCGGTTTTGCCAATGCCAGAGAAGCCAGCCACCAGAATCATTTCGGCGCTTCCTGCACTCACGCGATCGAAGGCTGTCAGTAGGGAGAATACTTCGATCTCTCTACCATATAATTTTTCGGGAATGATGAAGCGATCGCACAAATCTCGCTGCCTTAGTTGAAAAGAGGCGATTTCTCCAGTTTTTTGCCACTGGTACAAACAATTTTCCAAATCAAACTTGAGTCCGATCGCACTTTGATACCTATCTTCAGCATTCTTCGCCATCAGTTTGCTAACAATTTCAGACAGCACCAATGGAACTTTATTGTTGAGGTGATGAACTGAGATAGGCTGCTTGGCAAGGTGACAGTGTACTAACTCTATCGGATCTTCGCTTTGGAAAGGCAACTGTCTCGTCAGCAGTTCGTAGAATGTGACTCCCAGAGAGTAGAAATCCGTGCGGTAGTCAATGCCTCGGTTCATTCGCCCAGTCTGTTCGGGAGATATGTAAGGTAAAGTGCCTTCGAGGAGGTTGGGATTTTGAATTTCTTGGGTTTGGCGCGGCAACAGGGAAGCGATGCTGAAGTCAATCAGCTTAACTTGTTTGCTGGCAGGGTTAATTAGAATGTTGGCGGGTTTGAGATCCTTATGGATGATGTGGTGGCGATAAAGTCCGTCAAGCGAGTTGGCAATTTGAATGGCAATGGGAAGAAACTCGTTAATGGGCAAGCCTTCTAGGGGTTCCTTGCTGGCGAACACCAGACTAGCGAGGTAGCTACTTAAGGAAATTCCGCCAAAGTCTTCCATCACCAGAGCATAGTGGTTCTGGTAAGTCTCCAGGCTGTATGCCTTGACAGTGCCGGGGATCTCTAAGTTTTTAGTAATGACAAACTGATTGCGGAAGTGAACCAGTTCGTGGAAGCGGGGAAAGTCATTTCGCAGCAGTTTGATCGCGACGGGCTGCCCATTTGAAGACCGCAGACCGCGATAAACGAGAGTTCGATTGCCTGCGTATATTTGCTCGTTAATTTGATATCCTCGAAAAATATTTGTTATGCTAGCCATATCTACGTAGTCCTACTGCTTCTGTCAAGCCTGAAGCTTCTTATAGTTGATATCTACTATTGTGCCTCTATCTGCGGTGCTATTCCTTAATTACATTTTTCTTAACATATTGTGGACAGCAAATTATGAAAGAGCGATTTAAAAAACCCGACTTAATATTTTATGTAAGAGCTGTGGATAATTCAGTTGAGGCTCAGTAGAAAATCGCTTCGCGAACGCTGATTGAACGACAGCAGTTCATTGAACCGGAACTTAAGAAGCTAATCAGGTACTTAAGAGTGTTTTTGCAACCGATGCTTGAAGCCGATCGCCTATAAAATCTAATGTCTAGTTTAGCTCATAATTTAATGTCATCAGTACAATTCGGGCGGATCGGGATTTAAAGCCGGAAGCAGAGGAAATCCAGTTTCTGCGCCAAATTGCGGATCGCTTGGGAGTCGCCCAAAAGCAAGGTGAATTATTTGCCTAGATGCCACAACAAGCTGCCCAACTCTCAGAAGTGAATCACGTATTAAATGCCAAAGGTGGAACGACTGACGACCGATGATTTTACCAGGATTTCTAAGCCGATGTGGTTGGTATTTACTGGATTATCTATGCCGACTGTCACAGAAGTTTGGCGGCTCTATTTGCGAAGGTTTGCGATAGACCATTGGTATCGTTTTGCCAAAAATCGTCGACCTTGGACAGTTCCTGCATTAAGTACACCCGATCAATGCGATCGATGGAGCGATTTAATGCCGATTGTTACTTGGCAATTATGGTTGGCCCGTCAGCTTGTCGCACAGCGTCCTCTCCCTTGGCATAAATCTCAAGTCAAACTCACTCCTGGACGGGTAGCTCAATCTTTTGGGAGCATTTTAGCCCTGTTAGGTACACCTGCTTGTCCTCCCAAACTTCGAGGTAAATCTCCTGGTTGGACTAAAGGGCGCAAGCGACGGCCTAGGATTCGATATCCTGTGGTCAAAAAAGGGTTTTCTCGACCGAGAAAGACCGCCAAAAAGTCCCCTTAATCTGAAGTTTTCGCTCGCTCATTTTTGAGTGCATTCAATCTCGATTAATGCACCTCTTTATTCTGTCTTAGTCTAAACTCCAGTTATTTATTGACACACAATTTAAATGCTGAGCGAGCTTATTAGCAAGTTACTTTTTAACTCGGGGGTAATCATAGCAATTTCACAAATTCCTACTACAAACATTTGATTTCTTTACTTATTCCAATACCTGCGCCAGTGAAACAGATTATCCCATAAATTGCGCGAAAAAGTATTGCTACCCAAGCGCTGCGACTCCCAAATAGCAGCAGTTTGACCGTTAATTGCCGAAAAACTAGACCAAATATAAGGAAGTTGGGCGATCGCCTCAACCTTCATCCCGTGACGCACAGCCAAAGCGATCGCGTGAATCAGCTCAGCAGCTTGCGGGCCCACAATACTCGCTCCCAAAATCTCCCCGTTGCGACGCCCGACAATCTTACAAAAACCCGTTGTATCTCCGGACATTTGAGCTCTTTCAACATTCTTGAAATATTCCCTACAAACAATGAGATCGTCTCCAAAACGACGCCTTGCTTGCGCTTCAGTCAAGCCAACCCTCGCCAACTGGGGATCAGAAAAAATCGCCCAAGGAATCCCGCGATAATCTATTTGAAACAGCGGCAAAAACAAAGCATTTTTCACCGCAACAGCAGCTTCGTAATTAGCGATGTGAGGGAACGGATAACCCCCAGCAACATCGCCGATCGCGTAAATGCGGTGATTAGTTGTTTGCAGCTTTTCATTTAAAATCACCCCCCGATCGCTGAATTTAACCTTAGCCGCTTCGAGATTTAACGATGAAAAATTGTGCCCTCTACCGGCGGCCAGAAAAATCTCCTCAGCTTCGATCGCCCTTGGCCCAGCTTGAATCCACTTTTTACCCTCAATCACCCTAGCTTGAGTCACCTCAGTAGCAGTCAGAATCCGCACTCCTTCAGCTTCCATTCCAGCTTGCACCAAACCAGCAGCCTCCCGGTCTTCTTTAGCCAAAATGTGCGAACTTTTCACTACCAAAGTGACAGCAACCCCCAGCCGAGCAAAAGTCTGAGCCACTTCGACACCGCTGGGATCTGCGCCGATTACAGCCAAACTTTTAGGCAACTGTGGAAGTTTTGCTAATTCCCCGACTGTTTCCGAAGTAAAAAAGCCAGCAGACGAAAGTCCTTCAATATTGGGAATCGCCGGCAGAGTTGGACAAGCTAGTAAATAACAGAGCGATCGCAATTTCCGCCCGCCGACAACAAAAGCCAAATCCGGTTTCGCAACAAACTCGCCGTTGCCAAAAATAACATCGATCCCGCGAGCAGCCAAAACGCCGAGATCATCAATTTCTGACAAATTAGAAACAACACCCTCGGCCCACTTGAGAACCCCGTCAAACCGCAATTTGAGCGGCATGGAGGAATTCGCGACTACCCAGCGAACCCCCAATTGCTGACGGCTGATCTGCTGGGCAAAACGAGCAGCCTCCCTCAAAGTTTGGCTGTATCTTAAACCAAGGTCGATCGACTCTTTCCCCCCAGTGGACAAATCTTGCGAATTACTGAGCGGTTCCACCAAAGCAACGCGGGCCGGGAAATTAGTTGCAGTCAAAGCAGCATAACGTCCGGCCGGAGTTCCACCAATAATCACTAAATCATAGTCAAGCATAAATAAAGAAGTCAGTAGTCATTAGTCAATAGTCAGCAGTCAGTAGTCAGCAGACTTGAATTGCTTTCCTTAGCTCTTAATTCTTGAAATTATCTGCGTTTATCTGTGTTTATCTGCCTTACATCTGCGGTTCACCGGCTCTATCAAAGATGTATGCAATAACTCTAGCAGTCTTAAACTCACTGGCATTCATCTCACGCCAAATCTTTGATGTTGGCGTGAAATGAATTTCCGAGTTAACGACTAATGACATCCGCAAGTCCAGCAATCAGCCGCAGATTTTCAGCCCTTGAGCGCACAGCCACCCGAAAAAACCGATCGCCCAACTCAGGAAAACTCAAACAATCCCGAATCAAAATCCGGTGTCGTTCCAAGAGACTTTTTTGAATAGAAGAAACCGACACCGACGACTCAACCAACAAGAAATTAGCCGCCCCAGCAAAAGGCTGCAAACCCGGTAAATTAGCCAAACCCTCAAATAGCTCAAAGCGAGCAACAGGCAGCCAATCCCAGGTTTGCCGCTCAAAAGCAGCATCTCGAACCACAGCAGCAGCAGCAGCAGCAGCCAAAGCATTCACAGGCCAAGGATCGCGCCGCAACTGCCAGCGGCGCAGAATATCGGGATGGGCGATCGCACAGCCCATCCGCAGTCCCGGCAGAGAATAGAATTTCGTGAGCGATCGTAAAATCACCAAATTCGGAAACTCCTCAACAGCACCGATCAAAGTTTCCTGCTCAGAAGGCGGTAGAAAGTCCATAAAGGCCTCATCCACAACCACCATACCTAATTGCTTCACATAAGGCAAAATCGCCTGCCTACCGAACAGCAAACCCGTAGGATTGTGCGGGTTGTTCAGTAGCAAACCTCGATCGGCGGCATCGAGAGCAAGAGGAACCGGGAGACGGAAAGAAGCGGAGACAAGGGAACGGTTAGAAACCGACAAATCATCCATTACTAACCGGCTTCCAGACTCCGCATCCAACAATTGGAGATCCAAAGGACATTTGATTACCTTCGCCCCGAAAGCCAAAAGAGCCCGCGAGTAATCGCCAAAAGCCGGAGTCACCAAATAAGTCGCCTCCAGCTTCGACAAATCCCAAGCCGCCCAAGTCAACAATTCCGCCGAACCATTCCCCGGCAAAATCCAATCCGGGTCAACATTCAAAGCCTCACCCAAAGCAGTCCTGAGCTCTCCATAATCCGGATCTGGGTAAGCCGTCAGACTGCTCAAGTGTGCTTGAATCGCAGCCAGGGCCGACTCAGGAGGGCCCAAAGGACTGATACTCGCAGAAAAATCGAGAATAGCAGAGGCAGGGCAGCCCGCCAGTGTGGCTGCCCAAGCTAAATTGCCACCGTGTACAGGTCTAGTCAAGACTCAGTTCACCTATTCTTTGGGCTCTTTATCCGGTGCAACTCTGTCCTTGAACAACTTGCCTGCGGAAAATGCAGGAACTCGGGTTGCTGGGATTTCCATCTTGTCGCCAGTTTTGGGATTGCGACCCTCGCGGGCCTTGCGTTCCCGCGACTCAAACGAGCCAAAACCGACCAGCGTCACCTTGTCGCCATCGGAGACAGCTTCCATGATTGCTTCGAGGGCGGCACTCAAAACAGCATCTGCCTGTTTTTTCGTCACGCTAGCCTTTTCCGCGACTGCATCAACCAATTCACCTTTGTTCATTGCGAACTCCTTCTGGATTTGCAAAATTTACGTTAAACAGAGTTAGTTCAACTATTAGCCGTGAGTTATCAACTGGATTGAGGTGTGGCTTGGGAGGTTTGGGTGGTTCCCGATTGCTCCCGTCCGCTTCCCCGAATCACAACTCCTGCTGAATACTAATTACCCTAGGGTAATTGGTCAGAAAAGGAATTTTTGTTTCTAAGTGCTGAAAACCCCACAGCATCTAATTTTCACTGCATTATTCTAAAGTCTTGCCGACCGTTATGGATCGGTGGAACCTTTAATTTATATGGATTGGGACAATTTTTTTAATTAATCCCAAAATTTAGGTAAAAAAATACCACCTTGGAGAGAAGATTTCTCGCCTCGGTGGATTTGAAAGCCTAAAAAAAGGACAAATAGAACGAATAAAATGTAATTTGTCAAGGGCTAAAGGAAAAGTTTTTTCCTTCTTCCTTGTTTCTTTTCCCCGTGGGGCAGGGCTGTGTCATTCTCCCGAAACCCGCCAGGGACTTCAGTCCCTGTCTCATAGCTGAAGTCGTCTGAAGACGACTGTAAAGAGTGATTTATAGTCTTCTTTTAGAGGACTTTAGCTTTGAGGCAGGGGTTTCAACCCCTGTCGGACTGTCGGACTCAGGGGAAAGAGCGTGGAAAGTTGACAGCAAGGCATTTTCCTTCGTTCCTACTGTCTCGGCTGGACGGGCTGACTGCGCTGCAACAGTTGGCGCGCGTCGGGACTGATGTTGTTTTGGTAGCCAAAGTTCGATCGATCGCTATCATCCAAAATCTGCGGTGTCAGCAATACAATCAACTCCGCCCGCTGGTTGGTCTTATTGGTGCTCCTGAACAGCGAACCGATAATTGGCAAATCTCCCAAAATCGGAATCTTGCTCGCTCTAATCCGTTCTTCGTCGCGGATAATCCCTGAAACAATCAAAGTCTGACCGTCCCGCAGGCGAATTAGACCCGATTGCAAAGATCGCTCGCCCAGCAGAGCGATCTGATTGGTGTTCCCGCCCGTGGACAGGTCTACAAGGGAGCCGGGTGTCCTGATAATCGGGTTCACCCGCAGAGAAACAAAGCCATTATCATCAACCCGATCGATCGCCACCCCCAACTGTAAACCTGCGCGATCCTTAACGGCCGTTGTTGTTGTGGTACTTGTATTTCCGGTACTCTGCGTTTGCTGTGTGATGTTACTGATCACCTCATCAGTAATATTCACATTCGCCGTTTCTCCTTCTTGAACCACCAGAGTCGGATCGGTCAGGATTTTGGCATTGTTGCTGGTAATAGTTGCCTGCAACGCCGACAGGAACCTCCTTGGATATTGGAACAGCGGGAACAAGCCGAAAGTCGCACTTCCAGCAGAATTCACGGTTGTAGGGTCAAACGGCGAGTAATCGCTAATCCCAACTGCTGCGGGGTTATTAGTAATCGGCGCTGTCGGCTGGACGAACAACCCGCCACCATTTCCTGTGAGGGGCACGTTGATTAAATTGCCCCTCGGATCATAGAAAGGTACCCTGTTTTCTAGGGGAATGTCTCGGTTGTTGATAATCGGCCGACTAGCTATGCCATTCCTGGCAGTATCGGTGTTAGGAGGATTGATGCCGCCAAAATTGAGACTTGCTGCTCCGTTGTCATTCACAAAGAAACTGTTATTAATTCCGAAAGAGAAACTGCTGCTAGTTTGGTTGTTTCCCAACAAGTTGACATCGATCACCTTGACGTTGACAGCCACTTGACGGCGGCGCAAATCTAGCTGTGTTAAGAAAGCCACAGCCATGTCAACTTTGCGCGGATCGCCCACCAAAGTGATGGAATTGAGCCGAGAATCCGCCAGTACCGACAGTCCTCTCAGCAATAGCGGCCCGGTGCCTTCCTTAGCGCCGATCGCCTTAATGTCCGGTTCCCTAATTTCCACATCCCGCGCCGCATTTCCCTGGCCTACGGTTTGAATAGTCACCCGAGTAATCGGCAGTTGAGTTTCAGCGCCTTGAGCGCTCAAAAAGTTAGCTGCATCCGTAGATCTGACTTGATTGAGCCGCAGAGTCCGAATGATAATATTGCGCGAGTCGATCGGCAAGCTAGTCCCTACAAAAATCGTCCGCCCCTGGCGGTTAGCTTGCAGCCCGCTGAGCCGTAGCACGTAATTAAAGACATCTTGCACCGACTCGTTTTCGATGTCCAAAGAAATCTTCGGCCCTTCATCAGAACCGGAGGCTCCGGGCTGACCAGGCACTGCTGGCTGGCCTGGTTGAGCAGGGGCCCCGCCACCTGTAAAAGCAATGTTCAAGCCTGCAGCGCGAGCCAGCAGAGCCAAAACGTCCCGGACTGGGGCATCCCGCAGCACCAAGCGGGGGATGCGTTCTCCCGAACTCAGTTCAATATTTCCCACGCCAGGGGCGATGTTAGACACCGCGATATCTCCCAATGGCGGTGCCACGGCCCGCGGTTGGAAAGGGGCAGCCTGATTGGTCTGGGATTGAATTTCGCTGGGGAGGGGCGGGCGATCGTTCCTGGTAACAGTAACTTCGGGATTTGGCAGCAGCACGCCTGGGTTTTGCGAGGTGCGGATTTGGGGAGCCGGCCGGGGAGCTGTTTGGGTCAGTGGCAGTCCCGGAGGCGGCGGAGGTGCCGTTTGGGCAGACTGTGCTGTACCGCCCTGTCCGGCAACGCTGAGAACGATGCTTTGGCCTTGTCCCGGCACAATTTGTCCGTTGGGAACTCCGTTGGTGCCCGCCACTACAACGCGGATGCTGTTAGCCTCTACCTGGCTGATTTCTACTGAAGAAATTCCCGGGGCGGGGTTATCTTGACGGAAGCTGTTGCCTTGTGGCAAGCGGAGCTGGGTGTTAATAATGGTGGCTTGGTAAGTATTGCCGTTATTGATGGCGAAAACTTGCGGGCGATCGCCCTTTTCTGTCGCCATCACAATATTTACGCCATTATTGCCTTGACTTACTTGCACTCCTGTGACTTGAGTCGGCACTGCCAAGACGGGGGCTTGGGCGATCAAAACTCCTGCAACGCTGCATAAGAGTCCTCCACTTAACCGTAGATGCTGTTTCACGTTCTCTCCTCCACTACACTTTGTTATTTTTTGTTCGCAGTCTTTTGTCGCTAGCTGCTAAACTGACTAAAATATTCTCGATTCCAGCCTTTTTGAAGGAAGAAGTTATGCCCTTTTCGATTTTCTATTTTCGATTGGTAATAACTGATGACATCTGGGTTAGAAGCTATCCTACAGCAACCCTCGCATCATTTGTGGATTTCTTACTCCCTCCCCTTTGTAAGGGGATGGTTGGGGTGGGGTAAAAAATTTACGACTCCTGCAAGGATTGCTATACAGTTCCATTATTTTTTGAAACTGGTATTAGAAGAAATTAGATTTTAGACCAAATTTTTGAGTGCCATCTAAAAAATATTTTTCTGGCATTCATATTTTTTTACTTCTACCTTCCCTCATCCTATTTCAACCTTCTGCCTTCCGCCTTCTTGTGAAAGAGCGAGTTGGGAACCATACCTAATATCCGCCACACAACCGCTACTTAGGACTAGGACTCGGAGCCGGAGTTAGCGGTTTTTCTTCTTGCTTTAACGGCAGCAGTGCATGCAAGTCAAAAGCAGTTTTAATTTTAGTTGCCGGCTGCTCTACAGGAACTATTTTCCCTTTCAAAAAGTCAACTTCAATTGGCTGATTTGATGCTACCAATTCAGATTTCAAATTCCTCACTACCAACAGCGACTGCATCAACTCTAAGTTACGCATAAAATTGCGGGTTTGAGCGAAAGTGCCTTCAAACTCTACCTTAAATTTTTTGCGTCTGAGCTTGCCAGCTAGGGACGGCCCGAAAGAGGTATCAGCCAGAATATCAGGGTCTGGAGCTCCCGGCGCGGCGGTTGCTGCCGCTGGGGGCATATCCGGCTCAAATTTGGTAATTTTAGCCTTGAGGTCATCTCCTTGCACCCCGGCGTTGATTCTATTAACCAGTTGGGTCATGTCAAGCAAAATCGTGTTGGCGCTGGCGTCGCTGGCAAACATTGCCGTCACTTGGGCGCGGCGCTGTTTTGCTTCTTCTTGCTTGGCTTCTGCTTCTGCCTTTTTTTGAATTTGAGTTTTCAATTGCAGTTGCGTTTGCTTGCTTTCGCTAAGTTTTTGCTTGAATGCGTCGCTTTTTTGGAATTCTGGCAGTACGAACTGGTAGCCGATGCCGCCGGCAATGAGGAGGCCGAGAACCGCGATGCCGATTGCTTGGACTTGGGGTGTCAGCTTAATGCCGAATATTTCCTGACCCCCTGTCTCTTCTGCTTGTGCGCCGCTGGGAATAAACTGATTTGCTGTCATTGTTTTTTCACCTCTGGTTTTTGTGGTTCTAGCACTCCTTTTTCTTGAAGTGTTTCTATCCGTATTGCTAGCCCGTCTGCCTGCTTGCTGCGGAGCTCGGGGAGCAACTCGGAGGCTCCCGTCGGGCTGAGCGTCGTTTCAATTTTATATTCCACCACCGGTCGCAGTTTGGGAAGTTCTACTGCTCCTTGTGCGTTTTGGTTACGCACTTGTAATTGTGCGGGGTTGTTTTTTAATGTCGCCGCTATCAGTTTGGTATCGGTGTTAAGGAAGAAAGGAGAGCGCTGGACTAGCAACATAAAGTCGTTAACTTGAGCAAAGGTACTGGCTATCCCTGAAATTTGTATTTTTGCTGCCTGCTGCGGGACAACGGGGGGGGGAGCTGCTGCCGGGGGGGGGCTGGCTGGAGACGGACTCGCCCCTGGAGACGGGCTGGCTGCGGGGGTCGCTACGGGGGGTGGGGGTGCTGCTGCAACGGGGGAGGGACTGGGGTCGATTTGCTCGATTTTGGCAATTTGCACTCCCGCTGGAGTGCGGGCACTCAGGTCTTGCAGCATCGCCGACCAAGGTTTAATTTGGTCGAATACTCCGGCTAAGGCTTTGTATTCGGCGGTAACTTGGTCGGTTTCGGCATTGATGGCTTTGATGACGTTGGCTTGAGTGTTTAACGTTGCCAGTTCTTGGTCGATGGTTGCTTGTTCTGTGGCCAAGTTGTTATTTTCGTTAGTCGCCCACCACCAGGCGCCCATGACTGCGGCGACGATGCCAAGGGCAAACAGCGTCGCCCCATATATGGGCAGTTGGTCTTTGGCTCCACCGGAACTTTTTTTAGTTGAGCTTTTGGCTGCAGCAACTGGTTTGTAGTCCGGACGGTCGTTGAGAAAATTAATATCTAGGCTGTACATGGCTTCACTCGATTTTATAGCAGAAAAAAGAAGGCAGAAGGCACAGGGTATAAGGTAGAAGGCACGAGATAGAAGGTAGAAGGTAGAAGGAAAAAGTAATCGACCGCTTATGTTTCAGCAATTAAGAAGGTCCTAACTGTCTTGGCTGTTGCTATAGATTTAAATTTGAAATTTTAGATTTTTGACAGAACCCAAGATTGCTGGTACAAGTGAAGGATTTATTTAGGGAAGAAAGAAACAACTTTTTGCCTTCTACTGAAGGAAGGGGCTGCTTCTACTTCAGATATATTCTACCTTTTACCTTCTACGTTCTACCTCCAATATTTTACCTTCTGCTTCCTGCCTTGTTCTTTTGGCAGGGGTTTTTACCTAAAATTCTCAAATCGGTTTTTCTCTCATCTAAAACTGTTAGTTCACATAACCTCCCTTAGTCCTAAACCTAGGGCGACTCCTAAACCTGCTCGCTGTTCTGGGGTAATTTCTTGGCTGATTTCGAGTCCTAGGGTTTCGATGGGATCGACTTGAGATGCGGGCAAGCTTAATCTTTGCATGAAAAATTCGTCTAGTTTACCGATCGCAGCTCCAGGGCCTGCTAGCAGTAGTTGCGCTACTTCGAGTTCTTCGCTCTGGTTGAGGTAAAAGTCTACTGAGCGGCGCAGTTCGTCTGCTAGTTCTCCCAATACTTTTATCATCGCATTTGTGCCGGGATTGGCGTCTCCCGATGCGCCCATTGTATCTGTGACTGGCAGGGTCATGCCTTGCAGTTCGCTGGTGTCCCTGGTTGGCGGCAGGTTCATGGCTTGGTTGAGGGCGGTCTGGATTTGGTAGGTCCCGATCGGGATGGTACGGTTGAACTGAGGTATACCGTCCACTACTATAGCTAACTCGGTACTGTCAAATTCTATGGCGGTCAGGACGGCGGCTTCTTGGGAGGAAAATTGTTGCAGTTGTTCTTTGAGGGTGCGGATTAGGGCAAAGCTGGTTACTTCTAGTACGTCTATAATCAGTCCGGCTTCTTTGAAGGTTTCGATGTATGTGTCGGTAACTTCTCTGCGGGTTGCTACTAACACGACTTGCACTTTTTCTACTCCGTCGTCATCTACAAAAAGGCCTATTTTTTGATAGTCTACGTCGGCGTCTTCTCTGGGAAACGGCAAGTACAGTCCTGCTTCTGCGTTCATGTAATCCCGCAGTTCTTCTTCGTTGAGCTCTGCGGGAACAGGGATTAAGCGGATGACCGCTTCGCGGCCGGGAATGGCTGTGGCTACTCGCTTGGCTTTGATTTTGTTTTCGGCGAGGACGGCTTTTATTAGTTCTGCCATTCCCGGCGGATCGACTATTTGTCCTTCTTGTATATAGTCTTCTGGAACTTCTATTGAGGCGAGGATGCCTAATTTTAATGCCTGAGCTTTCTTTTCGAGCTGAATGATGTTGATGCGGTCTGGGGCTATTTCGATCCCGATTCCAGGCTGGCGTTGGGAAAGTAGACCTTTGAAAAAGTTAACCATGTGATTGGGTCGCCGATAATTGCTATTTTTTTCTTTTGTAGTTGGCCAGCCTGATTCAGCGTGCCCGGTGTTGGAGGGTTGGTTTCCAACTGCCGCAAGAGTGCTGTAATCTCGGTATCCCGCCTTCTTCTGCACAGCTCAGTCTGTGTTGCGCGATCGCTAGTTCCGATTTTATGCTATCCAATTTACTTGACAATAGCTATTCTGCTGCGAATGTCAATAAATTCCAGCTCGATCGACCGAAAACCTGCCGATTCTGCACAAAAACAGACTATCTCGCTCCTGGGCCCAGGTACAAAACTCTGTTACTGACTCGATGGCGCTTGATTCGGGCGAGCGCTTTTTTGTCAAACGGTTCCCATAACTCTCAAATTTTATTCTATGAAACGTAAATCTTGGCAACTGTTTGCTGTTTTTGGACTGGTGGGGCTGCTGCTGGCTGCGGTGGTTAGTTGCAGCAAGCCTGGTGTTAATTCCCAGACAACGAATTCTACGGAAATCGAGTTCTGGACTATGCAACTGCAACCTCAGTTTACTGAGTATTTCAACAAGACGATCGCCGGTTTTGAAGCCGAAAATCCGGGGGTGAAGGTGCGTTGGGTGGACGTTCCTTGGTCGGCGATGGAAAGCAAGATTTTGGGGGCGGTTTCAGCGAAAACTGCGCCGGATGTGGTTAACCTCAATCCCGATTTTGCTTCGCTGTTGGCGGGACGCAATGCTTGGTTGGATTTGGACTCTCGGATTCCGCAGCAAGTTCGATCGCTCTATCTCCCAAATATATGGAAAGCTAGTATGCTCGACGGCAAGAGTTTTGGCATTCCTTGGTATCTCACGACTGGGGTGACAATTTACAATACGGAGTTGTTGAAGAAGGCTGGAATTTCTAAGCCTCCGGCTACTTATGCCGAGTTGGCAACTGTTGCCAAGCAGGTGAAGGAGAAGACTGGTAAGTTTGCTTTTTTTGTGACTTTTGTGCCGGAAGATTCGGGGGAGGTTTTGCAATCTTTCGTGCAGATGGGTGTGCCTTTGGTTGACGCTAAAGGCAAGGCGGCTTTTAATACTGCTAAGGGCAAAGGGGTTTTTCAGTATTGGGTGGATTTGTACAAGGGCGGACTTTTGCCGCAGGATGTTTTGGTGCAGGGACATCGCAGGGCGATCGAGCTTTATCAAGCTGGGGAAACTACTTTCTTAGCTTCGGGGCCTCAGTTTTTGAAGGCGATTGCTGAGAATGCGCCGAGTATTGGTGCTGTTTCGGCTGCTGCGCCTCAAATTACGGGGGAAACAGGCAAGAAGACTGTGGCGGTGATGAATTTGGTTGTGCCTCGCGACAGCAAGCGTCCTGATGATGCTGTTAAGTTTGCTTTGTACGTGACTAATTCTCAAAATCAGTTGGCTTTTGCTAAGGCTGCTAATGTTTTGCCTTCTACGGTTGAGGCTTTAAAGGACGATTATTTTAAGAAGGTTCCCGCTGATGCTGCTGCTGCCGATCGAGCTCGGGTTGTTAGTGCTTCTGAGTTGAGTTCCGCCGAGCTATTGATTCCGCCTCTCAAGGAAGTTAAGAAGTTGCAAAAGGCGATTTATGACAATTTGCAGGCGGCAATGTTAGGGGAGAAGTCGGTAGATCAAGCTGTGGCTGATGCCGCCCAAGTTTGGGATCAAAGGTAGTTTTGAATTGAAGCTGGGGCTGGATTTTTTTTGATCTCGCCCCTTGCTTTTAAGGTGGAATGGTCCAGTCTTCTTGCACTAAAGCAGGCACTTGCGAAAAATGTCGGTGGTTGCGCGTAACGAGGATAGCATTATTAGCAAGTACAATAGCAGCAATCCGCAAATCTTGCGAGCCGATGAGTCTTATTTGACGATGGAACTTAGTGTAAATAGTGGAAGCATTCTGGTCAAATTTCAGAATGTTGAGATTTTTGAAATCATCTAATGTATCCCATAACTTGGTGTAAGCCAATACTAATTTGTCCGCTTGCGAAGGTTCAGAAGCCTGTCTGATACGGAATCCGGTTGTCATAGGTCTGTTATAATTGCTGAAAAAATCGAGCAAAAATAGCCATGCCAAAAAAA
>NZ_JAUBQW010000128.1:0-18924 GCF_036701485.1 Microcoleus sp. Pol11C3
GAACCTTTTTTCTTTGAGCTACCTCCGAAAATCCCCTTGACAACTGGCTTTGAGCCTTAACTTGTCACCAATGGGTGCTGATGAATTTATTAATAATCGTGAGCGTTGGTGTTTATGGCTTGGAGATTGCCCACCAAATGAATTAAAGCAAATGCCCCACGCTTTAAAAAAAGTTGAGGCTGTCAAACAATTTAGGTTAGCTAGTAAAAGTGAGCCAACGAGAAAACTAGCATCTACGCCAACTCGTTTTCATGTAGAAAATATGCCTTCAACAGATTACTTACTTGTTCCGAGGCATTCCTCAGAAAACAGAAAGTATATTCCATTTGGATTTTTTGATACCACAATTATTACTGGTGACAGTTGCTTAATTATTCCAAGTGCTGATTTATTGTTATTTGCAGTATTAAATTCTGAGATGCACATGACTTGGGTTAAGTATGTCTGTGGAAGATTAGAAAGTCGTTTTCGTTATTCCAAAGATATCGTTTACAACAATTATCCTTTCCCTGAAAATGTCAGCGACAAACAAAAGCAAAAAGTCGAAACTGCCGCACAAAAAGTATTAGATACAAGGGCAAAATATCCCGATAGCAGCCTCGCCGATCTTTACGATCCTCTCACCATGCCGCCCGATTTGGTAAAAGCCCATCAAGCCCTAGACAAAGCTGTAGACCTTTGCTATCGTCCCCAGCCCTTCGTTAGCGAACTAAATCGCATTGAGTATTTATTTAGTCTCTATGAAGCCCTAAGTGCGCCACTGTTCAAAGTCGAGAAGAAAAAGCGAAGTAGGAAAAAAGATAGTTAATAAATTCGATGATGTGGCGATCGCTATTCCTGTGAGGCGTGATTTCTAGGCGATCGCTCAAACCCAGTAAATTTATCTCAGTTTGATTATTTATCAGCATTCTAATCACTATCTTGCTCTATTCATGTATATCATACCACAGCAAGGTTTTAATGTCAAAGATGCGATGGTATTCTTTAACTCCAATGGCGATCGCATCTATTTAACAGCTAGCAGCGATCGCAGCACGAATATTCAAGGACTTTTGCAGGCGAAGGCAATACTTGAAAGTAATCAGTAAAGATTGCTGGTGATGGAGCAATTTATGGAACGAGGGGCGATGTTCCGCTACTACTCCTTGCCGATCGCGCGGCCATCTTTCCTGGACACAGTTTGACACACCTTCTATTTTTCAAAGCCAAGATTTAGAAAGCAATGCCTGATGTCTAGCTACCTAGCATCAAAATCTCATCCTTCAGAGAGGTAGCAAGCTGCTAGTTTACTGCCAACATTGGGGTGAGGTGGAGTCGATTGAAGCAAATCTCAAAGCGGCTTTAGCAAAGGTTCAAACTGAGCAGGAAGTTCAGGTAGGATAGCCTCACTTTTTTTGCGACGATCCTCCGCGCCGCCTTCTTACGATCGCGTAACCGCCCGATGGGTGCGATCGCAGCCTACTTAGTTGCAATAGCACGCTCGAATCGACTTGTAGGGTGCGTCAGACTTTGATTATGAACGGATTATCAAGGGTTTCGGATCTGACGCACCTTACTAATTGTGACACTTCCGTAAGTCCTGGCTCTTAATTTGTGCGCTGGTAGAATTTCTTTTATTGATTTGCCCAAGTAATGACAGGATGACTCAAAATGCCCGATCCAAAAATTATGAATCTTTTGAACTTGATTGATTTCAAAATTATAAAGTCCAGCTATTCCAGTGTTATCAAGACCTGATATTCTAAGCTGAGTTTATTGGTGCAGCTTCTTTTGCCTCCAGACTTTTGCAAGAGGTCTATTGTTAATTGTTGGCTGTTATTGTTGGTAAAACCCACCCCGGAGAATGAATTATTTGCTGTATTTTGGATTGGGTGGGGCAGGTTTTACCAGTGAGGTTGACGGCAGCTAAAAATCACGAAATTTCAGTGCAGAATGCCCTGACAGCTTCTGCAAACTGCTGGTTATGCTCCATTAATGCCATGTGTCCTCCTTTCTGTATAGTAACTAGCTCTGCTTGAGGCAATTCTGCTTTCATTCGCAGGCTAGCTGGGGGGGTAGTGGCGATATCTGAATCGCCGCATATTACCAACACAGGAATGTCAATTGATGGCAAAGTTTTTGTTTCGTCAAATTTGAGCATTCCCAGTGTGCCGCGAGCGAGAACGCCAGGAGAACCCAAGGCTGATAAGAAAGCTGAAAATTCTAATTGACCGCGCGTTTCAGTGCCTTTAAATCCCGATAATTCTACACTGATGTGCAGTGAACCATTGAGATAGCTCAGCCAAGTCATTCCCCACATAATCGGTTCCAGAGCTATGGTGAGATAGAGGATCGGTTGAAGCAGCGGCTTCTGCAAAGCGCGTAATAAACCGCTAAAAATAGCGGTTTTGACGGGATTAGTATAAGTCGTATCTACCAGAATTAAACCAGCTACTCGACTACCGAGAAGTTCTGGAAAAAGCCGACTGAATGTGAGAGAAATCATGCCACCCATGCTGTGTCCGAGTAGGATAACAGGTTTATTTCCTGCTATGGCAATGACGGCTTCGAGATCGCGGGCAAATTTTTCTAGGGAGTAGTCGCTGTTTTTTGGTCGAGTGGATTTTCCCAGACCTGGAAGATCCCAAACAATCACTCGGTAGCGATCGGTTAGTTGCCGTTTCACGTAATACCAAACCATACTGTTCGGGCCCCAACCATGTGAGAGGATAATCGGCTGTCCGTCCTCTGGGCCGTAGAATTCTACTTGTAAAATAGTGCCATCAGGCCTCTCTACCCGCTGCACCGTACCCGTCCGCGTCGGCTTCGGTTCGTCAGCACCCGGGCGGCGGAACAACGGCAAACTGATAAACCGGCCGCCAACAGACCAAAGAAGCATCAAGACTCCGCTGACTAAGTAGGAAATCCCTACAAGTTCGCCGATGTACCATTCGTAAATAATGTATATACCTCCGCCAAGTACGCCGATGGACAGCAGTCCCACCAGCCATAGAAACAGGAAATTGAAGGGCATGAACGGCATAAGCTGAAACCTTGGGTAGGATTTTGGTTGCGGATTCAAACAGAATCATACTCAGGTTAGGCCACAGTCGGCAAGCGGTAAGTTAAGCTCTTAATTTGTGCGCTTGTAGAATTTATTTTATTGATTTGCCCAAGTAAGGACAGGATAACTCAAAATGCCCGATCCAAAAATATCGAGTTCATCGCCAAATGCCAGAGATTCTGTCACGGTAGAGTTAGTTGAGTTTTTATCTTACCTTCGCAGTCTAGATATTAATATTTTTGTTGAGGGCGAGATCCTGCGCTGCAACGCTCCAGAAGGAATTATTACACCCGAACTGCGCGCCGAAATTTCTCAGAGAAAAGCCGAAATAATTTCATTCTTAAAAGCAGCTAATCGTACTTCTAGTTTTACTTCTACACCGATTGTTCCGATGGGGCGGGACGGAAATCAACCGCTTTCCTTTGCACAGCAGCGCTTGTGGTTTCTCGACCAATTAGTCCCGAACAATCCCTTCTATAATGTTCCCGCAGCATTGCGTTTGACAGGTTCGCTCAATTTTTCGGCGCTGCAACAAACTTTCAATGAAATTGTGCGCCGCCACGAAGCTTTACGCACGACTTTGGCCGTAGTTTCGGGGCAACCTGTTCAGAGAATAGCTGCTGCTTTCCACCTCCCGATTAATGTAGTGGACTTGCGAAACTTGCCAAAGGAATCTCGACAAACTGAAGCAAACAGGCTCACCGCCCAGGAAGCTCAACGCTCTTTCAATTTGTCCAATGACTTGTTGCTGCGAGTCACATTGTTGCAGTTAGATGATGCCGAATATTTACTAATGCTGAATATGCACCACATTGTCTCCGATGGTTGGTCTATCGGATTGCTAATTCAGGAATTAGGCGCGCTTTACACGGCATTTGCTAGCGAAAAACCTTCGCCTTTACCGGCTTTGTCGATCCAGTATGCTGATTTTGCAAAATGGCAGCGTGAATGGCTGCAAGGGGAAGTTTTAGAAACGCAGCTTGCTTACTGGAGACGGCAGTTAAACGGCATTTCTATGCTAAATTTGCCTGCGGATAGACCCAGGCCAGTAATTCAAAGTTACCGAGGTAAAAGGCAATTTTTGCAACTGCCAAAACAACTGAGCGAGGCTTTAGAAACGTTGAGCCAGCGCGAAGGAGTGACGCTGTTTATGACTATGCTGGCAGCTTTTAAAACGTTGCTTTACCATTACGCCCAGCAAGAAGATATTGTTGTAGGTTCGCCGATCGCCAATCGCAACCGCAGTGAAATAGAAGCATTAATCGGTTTTTTTGTCAACAGTTTGGTGCTGCGTACAGATTTGTCGGGAAATCCAACTTTTCGGGAACTTTTAAACCGAGTCAAAGAGGTAGCATTAGGAGCTTACGCTCACCAAGATTTGCCGTTTGAGAAGTTAGTAGAAGAACTGCACCCCGATCGCGCGTTGAACCAAAATCCCTTATTTCAGGTGGCGTTTGCGCTGCAAAACGCGCCGGGGAATCAGTTAGAATTGCCAGAATTAACACTGAGCCCGCAGCAGTTAGATGTGGGTACAGCGCGGTTTGATTTGGAGTTTCATTTGTGGGAGCGATCGCCCAACAGCTCGGGAAGCAACCAATCGCCCAGCAATAAGCTCTGGGTTGATAGCTCCGAGGGTATCAGCGGCATGGTTATTTACAGCGCCGATTTATTTGATGAAGCTACGATTACCCGCCTGATCGGGCATTTTCAAGCCTTGTTAGAAAGCATTGTGACAAATCCCGAACAGCGCATAGCAAACTTGCAATATTTGAGCGCCCAAGAGCGTTATCATTTGTTAGTTGAATGCAACAACACTCAGGCAGATTATCCGCAAGATTTGTGCATCCATCAGCTATTTGAAATGCAGGCGGATCGGACACCGGATGCGATCGCGCTGGTATTTGGAGAGGAGCGAGTTACCTATCGAGAGCTAAATCTCCGCAGCAACCAACTAGCACGTTATCTGCAAAAAATTGGGGTTGGGGCGGAAGTTTTAGTCGGGCTTTGCTGCGGGCGATCGCTCGATATGATCGTGGGGATGTTGGGTATCCTGAAAGCGGGAGGAGCTTACTTAATTTTAGATCCAAGCTATCCTGCTGAGCGATCAAGCTTTATGCTAAAAGATGCTCAATTATCTGTTGTGTTAACTCAGCAGCAATGGGTAGAGAATTTGCGCTCGCCCAATTTACAGATAGTTTGTTTAGACAAAGATTGGGAGATGATTTCCCAAGAAATCGCCGACAATCCCACCAGCGCAGTCACAGCCGAAAATCGGGTTTACGCGATTTACACCTCCGGTTCCACGGGAAAGCCGAAAGGAGTGGAAATTGAGCACGGGAGCTTGTTAAATCTCGTTTTTTGGCATCAAAGAGAGTTTGGGGTGTCAGCGGGCGATCGAGCCACGCAAATTGCTGCGATCGGCTTTGATGCTTGCGGGTGGGAAATTTGGCCTTATCTCGCCGCGGGAGCTAGCATCTACTTTCCAGAAGATGACATCAGGCGAGATCCTGAAAAACTGCAAAACTGGTTAGTATCAAAAGCCATCACCATTAGCTTTTTGCCAACACCTTTAGCCGAGAAAGTTTTGCTATTAGATTGGCCTCCAACAACAGCGTTGCGAATCTTGCTCGCAGGCGGCGAAAAACTGCAACAACATCCTTTAAAATCCCATCCATTTAAGCTAGTAAATAATTACGGCCCAACCGAAAACACCGTCGTCACAACTTCCGGTTATATTCCTGTAACAGAGCAAACAGACATCGCCCCGACAATTGGCCGCCCCATTGCTAACACTCAAATCTACATATTAGACAAATATTTGCAGCCCGTACCAATGGGGGTTGTTGGCGAATTGTACATCGGCGGAAACGGACTCGCTCGCGGCTACCTCAACCGCCCAGATTTAACCGCACAAAGCTTTATTGTCAATCCTTTTAAACCAAATTCAGGAGAGCGAATTTACAAAACCGGCGACTTAGTGCGCTACAGAGGCGATCGCAACCTTGAATTTTTAGGACGCATTGACGAACAAGTAAAAATTCGCGGTTTCCGCATCGAATTAGGAGAAATCGAGACAGTATTAACTCAACATCCGGCCGTGCAGCAAACTGTAGCAATAGCTTCGGAAGATGGACAGGGAGATAAACGTTTAGTAGCTTATATTGCCCTGAATCCAGAATATAGCGTTGCCCGCGAAAAAAACCAAATAATGCAATTGCAGGAAGAACAGGTCTTGCAGTGGCAAATGCTCTACAATGAAACTTACAATCAACCTGCTGTTGACTCAGATCCAACCTTTAACATTGTCGGCTGGAATAGCAGTTATACTAATCAGCCAATCCCAGCAGAACAGGTGCGCGACTGGGCGAACAATCAAGCCGCCCAAATTTTAGCTTTGCAGCCGAGCCGAGTGTTAGAAATTGGCTGCGGCACAGGTTTGTTGCTGTTCCAAATTGCGCCTCGCTGCACTCAATATTGCGGCACCGACTTTTCACCTATTTCGCTCAACTATATTCAGCAGCATTTGGCAAATCAACAGTTAGCTAATGTAACGCTGCTTCAGAAAATGGCGACTGACTTTGAAGGAGTAGAGACAGCAGCTTTTGACGCCGTAATTCTCAACTCTGTCGTACAATATTTCCCGACTATCGACTATCTCGTGCAGGTGCTAGAAGGTGCGGTGAAAGCAACTGCTCCCGGCGGCTTTATATTCATCGGAGATGTCCGCAGCTTGCCGTTGCTGGCAGCTTTCCACACTTCGGTACAACTGTATCAAGCCGAACCTTCTCTCGCTGGGGAACAGTTGCAGCAGCGAGTACAAATGCAAATTTTTCAAGAAACAGAGTTAGTTATTGAACCAGAGTTTTTTAGCGCATTAAAACACTGCTTTCCGCAGATTTGCGGCGTAGAAATTCAATTAATTCGCGGTAGTTATCACAATGAGTTAACTGATTTTCGGTACAATGCGATTCTGCATATTGCGCCGGAGAAAGATCCCCCCAACCCCCCTTACGAAGGGGGGCTAAGAAGTGTCTCTAACTTTTATGACAAAACAGAGCTTCAGAACCCCCCTTTTCAAGGGGGGCAGGGGGGATCAAAACGACTGGATTGGTCTGCTCAAAATCAGAATCTCACTGTTACCAAGGTGCAGCAAATATTATTGCAAAATCAACTCGATGTTTTAAGAATTGCTAATGTGCCTAATTCGCGGGTAATGGCAGCAGTTAAGGCGGCAGAATTGCTGTCTGTTGTGGATAAATTTTCCACAGCAGGTCAGTTGCAGAAAGCTGTGGAAAAACTCGATGATTTAGGAGTAGATCCCGAAGCGTGGTATGCTTTGGAAGTTCCGTATAATGTTAATATTAGTTGGTCTAGTTCCGACAGTCAAGGGCGCTACGATGTAGTGTTTGCACGGGGCGAAACTAGAGATTTTGTGCGAGAAACCAGAAGCGATAAGTTGCGTCCTTGGCGCTCTTATGCTAACAATCCCTTACAAGCTAAAGCAGCGCGGAAATTAGTGCCACAGTTGCAGGCTTATCTAGCAGAAAAACTGCCGGAATATATGGTTCCGTCGGCTTTTGTGGTGCTGGAGTCGCTACCGGTGACGGCTAACGGAAAGGTCGATCGCCTCGCTTTGCCTGCACCGGAGCCGATTAAGTTAGAATGGGCTGGCGGTTATGTTGCGCCTCATACTTCTATTGAGGAAGTTTTAGTGAAAATTTGGGTTGAGGTTTTGGGGATAAAGCGAGTGGGTATCCGCGACAATTTCTTTGAATTGGGAGGCCATTCGCTGCTGGCGACTCAGCTTGTTTCTAGAGTGCGAGATGCTTTCGGGGTAGAGTTGCCTTTGCGCCGCGTTTTTGAAGCACCGACAATTGCAGAATTGTCTAAGATTGTGGAGAGTTTAAAAGATAAGAATGCGAAAAGTGATGCTCCGGCTTTAGTGCCGATTTCGCGCGATAGTCGGCGGCGGAAGCTATCGTCTTTTAATAGACCTCTTGCATAAATTTTTGAGCAATCAAGAAACCGCAGATATAAGGCAGATTAACACAGATTAACGCAGATGATTTCAAGAGAGTTTGTGAATGAGTGTAAGAGATATAATCTAGAAAGTTAATAACAATGATGCTGTTGAACAGGGTGCAATTTCGATAAATATGCAGCAAGAAACAGAAGTTTTTGTCTTCCCGGCATCGTTCGCTCAGCAGCGGCTATGGTTCCTCAATCAATTAGCACCGGGCAATCCTTTCTACAATGTTTCAACAGCGCTCCGCTTAACAGGTTCGCTCAACTTAATATCCTTAGAGCAAACCTTCAATGAAATTGTGCAGCGGCACGAAACTTTACGCACCACTTTTACGCTTTTGGAAGGGGAACTCGTACAAGTTATTGCTCCCATTTTAACCGTATCGCTCCCCACAATCGACTTACAAAATCTCTCGCCAAATCAGCAGGAAACCGCAGCGCTGCAACTCGCAACCGATGCAGCGCAATGCCCTTTCGATTTAGCCGCTGGGCCGTTATTTAAAGTAACGCTGTTACAACTCAGTGAAACAGAACATATATTGTTGCTGAATTTACATCATATTGTGGCTGATGGTTGGTCGATTGGAGTGCTAATTCGAGAGCTGGGAACGCTCTACACAGCATTTGTAAAAAATGGGATCTCGCACTTACCAGCACTGCCCGTGCAGTACGCCGACTTTGCAGAGTGGCAGCACCAATGGTTGCAGGGCGAAGTATTAGAAACCCAGTTAGCTTATTGGCGGCAGCAGTTAAACGGAATTACCACACTCAATCTACCAACAGACAGGCAAAGACCAGCCGTTCCATCCTACCGCGGCGCTAAACAATTTATAACACTATCACCTGCTTTGAGCGAGGCGCTAAAGTCATTGAGCCAGCAAGAAAGCGCGACTTTATTTATCACTCTACTAGCCGCTTTTCAAACTTTGCTGTACCGCTATACAGGACAAGTAGATATTGCAGTAGGAACGCCGATCGCCAATCGCAACCTGAGCGAAATAGAAGCATTAATCGGTTTTTTTGTCAATAGTTTAGTGCTGCGTGCAGATTTATCAGGAAACCCAACTTTTCGGGAACTATTGCATCGGGTAAAAAACGTCGCAATGGCAGCCTACGCCCACCAAGATTTGCCCTTCGAGAAGTTGGTTGAGGAATTACACCCCGATCGCGAGTTGAGCCGCAACCCCCTATTTCAAGTTAGTTTCAGCCTGCAAAACACTCCTGTAGCAGCGCTAGAATTGCCGGGAATTGCTGGAGAGGCGATCGACTTTGACGCAGGAACCGCCAAGCTAGATTTAGAGTGCCACTTGTGGGAAAATGCAGGAAGTCTTCAAGGGCAATTTGTCTACAGCACAGATTTATTTGATAGCGGCACAATTGCGCGGATGGCGGGACATTTCCAAACCCTGCTTGAAGCCATTGTTGCCAATCCCAAACACCGCCTCAGCGACTTGGCTTTGCTGACAGCGCCAGAATACCAGCAATTATTAATCGATTGGAATGACACTCAGAAAGATTATCCGCAAAACCAGTGTTTCCATCAGCTATTTGAAGAGCGAGTCGAGCTCGCGCCCGATGCTGTAGCCGCCGTCTTTGAAAACCAGCAGTTAACCTACCGCCAACTCAACAGCCAAGCCAACCAACTTGCACATTACTTGCAGCAATTGGGAGCAGCACCAGAAATTTTAGTGGGCCTTTGTGTAGAACGTTCCTTAGATGCGATCGTCGGATTGCTAGGCATTATCAAAGCAGGCGCAGCCTACCTGCCTTTAGATCCAACTTATCCTCAAGAGCGCCTTAAGTTCATGTTAGAAGATGCTCAGGTGTCGATTTTGGTAACTCAGCAGCACTTAGCAAAAAACTTGACGCAGCCGGAAAATTACGGAGTTTTTTCAGTAGTGTGTTTGGACTCCGACAGAGAAATTATCGCCCGACAAAGCCCAGAAAATCCAACTACAAATATCATACCACAAAACCTAGCCTACGTCATTTACACATCTGGTTCAACTGGCAAACCCAAAGGCGTTTTAATCGAACATCGGGGACTGTACAACTTAGCCCTAGCTCAAATTGAAGCTTTTAACTTAAACTCAAATCACCGCATTTTGCAATTCGCCTCCCTGAGTTTTGATGCCTCAATATTTGAAATTGTCATGGCATTAGGAACCGGAGCAACACTTTACTGTGCCAAGAAAGAATCTTTGTTGCCCGGACAAACATTAATCCAATTTTTGCAGGACAATGCTATTACCCATGCTACCCTCCCGCCCTCGCTGCTAGCTGTCCTTCCAAACGCCGAACTTCCTGCACTGCAAACAATCATCTGTGCTGGCGAATCCTGTTCCTCGGATATTGTTAAACGCTGGGCTTCTAGGCGCAGATTTTTTAACGCTTACGGCCCTACAGAAGCGACAGTCTGGTCAAGTTTTGCCAAAATTGGCGATTCCCTGCCGGATAGCTTCGCTTCACGCAAAAAACCGCCCATCGGCCGCCCAATAGCTAACACTCAACTCTATATTTTAGATGAAAATTTACAGCCTGTACCAGTTGGAATTCCCGGTGAATTGTACATCGGCGGCAGCGGATTGGCGCGAGGCTACCTGAACCGCCCCGAATTAACCGCCCAGCGATTTATTGCTAATCCGTTTAGCCAGAAAGCAGGAGAACGAATTTATAAAACGGGTGACTTAGCTCGCTATTTTCCCGACGGCAATATTGAGTTTTTAGGCCGCACTGACGAACAGGTAAAAATTCGTGGTTATCGAATAGAATTGGGAGAAATTGAAGCGCTGCTGGTTCAGCATCCAGCAGTCAAAGAAACAGCGGCGGTTGCTGCGGATGATTTGTCGGGCAACAAACGCCTAGTTGCTTATGTCGTCCCCAATCACAATCAGACCCTTAATCCCGGGGAAATACGCAATTTCCTCAAACAACAACTGCCCAATTACATGATTCCCAGTGCTTTTGTGGCGATCGACTTTCTGCCCCTCACCCCCAACGGCAAAATCGATCGCCTGCGCCTACAAGCATCGGCAAATATCACTAGCAAATCAACAGATCAAAGCTGCATTGCACCTCGCACGCCAACCGAGTCAACCCTCGCCCAAATTTGGTCAGAAATCCTAAATGCCGAACCCGTTGGTATTCACGACAACTTCTTCGATTTGGGTGGAGATTCCCTGCTGGCAATCCGCCTTATTAATGAGATTAACCAGCAATTTCAGCGCGAATTGCCGCTATCTGCTCTTTTTTTAAATCCGACAATTGAAGGTTTAGCAGATTCGCTATCTTCAGGAACAAATTCTCTGGAATGGTCGCCTTTAGTTGCAATTAAGCCTCGCGGTAAAAATCCCCCGTTGTTCTGCGTCCACCCCATCTTTGGCGTCGTATTTCCTTATGTCGAGTTAGCATTTCAGCTAGGAGAAAATCAACCATTTTACGGGCTGCAACCAAAGGGGATTGACGGCGAAAGTTCTCCGTTAACTAGCATTGAAGACATGGCGGCTGACTACATCGCAGCCTTGCGTACCGTTCAACCAAAAGGGCCTTATTTTTTAGGAGGCTGGTCTTTTGGAGGTTTGGTTGCTTTTGAGATGGCTCAACAGTTGCTCGCAGCGGGGGATGAAGTGGCTTTACTTGCTGTGCTGGATACTTTAGCGCCGGTTTCTGCTAACAAACCTTCTTTTTGGGACGGTTGCAAGTTTATTCTGATTACTGTTTCTCGCTCTATCTGGCCTTTTGTAGTAGATTATTGTCGCTTGGTGGCTGCTGCGGAAAATGTTGAAAGTGGCGGTATTGCTGCCAAATTCCCCAAATTAAATAAGATGCTTAATTGGGCAGCTAATTTTTTGCATCGCTGGAATTGGAAACAGGCCGTTATGGTTAGCATCCTATCTCAGGAGTCAAAAAAACACAACTGGCGCGAGCTGGCAATTCCTTCGATGTTTACTGTATTTCAGGCTAATAGTCAAGCAACTCTCAGCTATGTACCGAAAATTTATCCGCAGCGAATTACTCTGTTTAGATCGAGGGAACAGCTAAGCATGAGTAATCAAGATCCGACTCTTGGCTGGAGTGAATTAACGACGGAAAAAGTAGAGGTGATTAGAGTTCCTGGGAATCATCTTACTATGTTGAGAAAGCCAGGGGTCGAGGTGCTGGCTCAACAGCTAAAGCATTGCTTGGAGAAAGAATTAAGTGATTGAGTAGCCCGCGTGCTGGTGTGCCGCAACCGGGTTTGATGTGCGAAAGCACTATTAGTCCTGAATCTGATCTTCATCTGCGCGAATCAGCGTCCATCCATTGTCATCTGCGGTTTACATTCTCTTTTTTTAACCGCAGATGAGGGCAGATAAACACAGATTAACGCAGATGAGTTAGATCAATTCCGGTTGCACCATCCATCCGTGATTGTTGACTGATGACTGTTCTGAAATGCCTCAATCTAAAATCTAAAATCTAAAATTGATTGCGCGATGCTGAAAATGCTAGCACCCAAAACTGCTGCGATCGGAATTGTCACCAGCCAAGCCGAACCAATTGACAGCAAAGTTTGCAAGCGTACTGTTTTCCAAGCTTTGATCAGCCCGACTCCGACGACTGCACCCACTAAAGCGTGGGATGTGGAAACTGGCAAACCGAAGCGGGATGCTAGCAAGACTGTGGTGGCTGTGGCTAATTCCGCGCAAAATCCGCCGCTTGGTTGCAGTTCGATGATTTTTTCGCCGACTGTTGCAATTACATTTTTGCCCCAGATGGCTAAACCGATGACTATTCCTGCGCCTCCGACGACTAAAATCCACAGGGGAACGCTGAAATCTTCTGAGGGAAAGGAACCTGTGCGCCGGATGTAGGCGATCGCAGCTAGGGGAGCAACTGCATTTCCTACGTCGTTGGAACCGTGAGCAAATGCTACAAAACAGGCGCTCAAGACTTGAAATCTCGCCATTTGTTGCTCGATGAGAGTGTGGGGGAGTGTCGGAGTGGGGGAGGATTTTGTACTTGGGCCGAATCCCTTATCCCCTTTTGCTTCTTCCTTTTTCCTTCTTTCTTCTTGCTTCTCAACTGATTCTAATTTTTTCCAGCTATTGAGTGTGAGGCCGATCGCCCCAATACTCCCAATGCCAATGACAAAATCGTGAATTGGCAGATTCCAGCCAAATCGATCGTGCGCCGCGGCGATCGCGCCTGTCTGCACCAAAGCCACATCCACAACAGACGGCAGTACAATTATCCCAAATACGCTCAGCAGTGCTGCACTCAGCCAAGGTATCCACTCGCGCATTTGAGATAGAGGATCTGGCCGATCGAGAATCGAATACTTCACCACACTGTAAAATAGTGCTGCTAAAGCACCGCTAGCAACAGGTGTCGCCACCCAAGTTAGGGAGATGGTGCCGATGGTTCGCCAATCAACTGCATTAATTCCGGCTGCAACACAGCTAAAACCCGCGATCGCGCCCACCACCGCATGGGATGAAGAAACGGGCAAACCTCGACTGGTAGCGATTTGCAGCCATATCCCGCAAGCTATCAGCACTGACACCATCCCGATTAAAAATACTTGCGGTTGGGCAGCGAACACTTGTGCATTCACAACTCCTGTTGCCAGAGTTTCGGAAACTCCTTGGCCGAACAGCACTGCGCCGGAAAACTCCAGTATGCCTGCAACAATTATTGCCTGCCGCAGCGTTAGCGCCTTCGAGCCTACCGATGTCCCCATCGAGTTAGCGACATCGTTTGCCCCCAAGTTGGCGGCGACGTAGAAGGCGAGTGCAGCCATTGCCCCCAGTTGCAGAAATACGACCCCAGAGGTATCTAACATAGAAATTTTTTGACATAAAACGGGCATTGCGATATATGATAAGGGATTGTGAGTTTTGGTAAATCCCATGAAAGGCGCAGAAATAATCCGTTCCATCGAAACGGAAGAAATAAATAG
The DNA here is from genome assembly GCF_036701485.1 of Microcoleus sp. Pol11C3. Lineage (NCBI taxonomy): Bacteria > Bacillati > Cyanobacteriota > Cyanophyceae > Oscillatoriales > Microcoleaceae > Microcoleus > Microcoleus sp. Pol11C3. Next base: position 14,010 of record NZ_JAUBQW010000128.1, read on the forward strand.
AGTCAAGCAAGAACTTAATAAACAACTCCCCGAAATTTACGTGGGCGACACAGTGCGCGTCGGCGTAAGAATTAAAGAGGGTTCTAAAGAACGGGTTCAGCCCTACGAAGGGACTGTGATTGCCATGCGTAACGGCGGGATTAATGAAACAATCACCGTTCGCCGCGTGTTTCAGGGCGTCGGCGTGGAACGGGTGTTTTTGATTCACTCGCCCCGCATCGCTACGATCCAAGTGATGCGCCGCGGGAAAGTCCGCAGAGCAAAACTTTACTACCTGCGCGATCGGGTGGGCAAAGCTACTCGTGTCAAACAGCGGTTCGATCGCTCCCTGTAGGAATGCACCCTGCTTACCCTTGGTTCATGGTTCATGGGAAATTAAAAAATTTCAAAAAAAGTTTCCCATTTACGAGCGCACTGTGTTAAAATAGAAATCTAGAGGTTAAGCGAATTTCAGCAACCTCACCTGTGCGCTCTTAGTTCAGTTGGTAGAACGCAGGTCTCCAAAACCTGATGTCGGGGGTTCAAGTCCTCCAGGGCGCGCTGAATCACCAAACTTTAAATTCTGCCCGAAAGCGCCCGGATTATTGGCTGGCAACAGTCAAAACCGCAAACTTTCGGGTAGAATTAATTTTTGTGGGCGGTTCGCAAAAAATGCCATCAACAAATGCTCGGTGTGGCTTCTCGATCATCGGTTTCGGCGATCGGCATTTACGCCGTTGATTGGTTGGGCTTGTAAAAAAGTGATGGCTTTGGATGTGGGATTTTGGACTGGGGCGTAAGTGGTTAGTGTCAAAAAATCAGAGAGCCGCGGGCCACTCACACCATCTAAAATCTAAAATCTAAAATCTAAACTCGCAAGGGGGATTGAATCGTGGCGAAAAAAGACGAAGCTCAAGAAACTCAAGAAATAACGGCGCCTGGGTTTAATCCTACGGGCTTTTTTAAGGAAACTAGAGAAGAACTCGACAAAGTGGTTTGGCCGAGCCGGCAGCAGTTAATCAGCGAGTCTTTGGCCGTGCTTTTGATGGTAATCCTCTCAGCAAGCCTGATCTATTTTGTGGATAATTTCTTTAACTGGGGCGCGGGAAAGGTGTTTGGGCCATGACTTTTGCATCAGAAGAATCTGAGTATTCCACAGAAGCGACGGGACAGGCAGCATCGCCAGATGTGCCGGAGATTGATGCTCGCTGGTATGCTGTTCAAGTGGCCTCTGGCTGCGAAAAGCGCGTGAAGGCAAACTTGCAGCAGCGGATTCAAACTTTGGATGTTGCTGATCGCATCGTTCAAGTCGAAATTCCGCAAACTCCGGCGATCAAAGTCGGCAAAGACGGTTCCAGGCGGCAGTCAGATGAAAAAATCTTTCCCGGCTACGTACTCATCCGTATGTTTATGGACGAGGATACGTGGCAGGTGATCAAGAATACCCCGAATGTAATTAACTTTGTCGGGGCCGAGCAGAAACGCCGCTACGGGCGCGGCAGGGGTCACGTCAAACCGCTACCTCTGAGTCATTCGGAAGTAGAACGGATCTTCAGAAACGCTCAGGAATCAGAACCAGTTGTCAAAGTATCGATGTCTGCTGGAGACCACGTTGTGGTACTTTCCGGGCCATTTAAGGATTTTGAAGGTGATGTGATTGAAGTTAGCCCGGAACGAAACAAGCTCAAAGTTTTACTCTCGATTTTTGGGCGCGATACGCCTGTAGAATTGGAGTTCAATCAGGTTCAGAAACAGAACTAACTAATGGCAAAGAAAGTTGTTGCAGTAATTAAGTTGGCGATTACGGCGGGAAAAGCCAACCCAGCTCCTCCTATCGGCCCAGCTCTGGGTCAGCACGGCGTCAATATTATGATGTTTTGCAAGGAGTACAATGCTAGAACCGCAGACCAAGCGGGTCTGGTGGTTCCGGTAGAAATTTCGGTTTTTGAAGACCGCAGTTTTACGTTTATTCTCAAAACCCCGCCGGCGTCGGTTTTGATTCAAAAAGCGGCTGGCATTGCTAAGGGTTCGGGAGAACCTAATCGCAAGCAAGTAGGGACGATTACACAGGCTCAGTTACGAGAAATCGCTGAAACGAAAATGCCTGACCTTAACGCTAATGATGTTGAGGCTGCTATGAAAATTGTGGCAGGAACGGCTAAAAATATGGGCGTGGCGATCGCGGATTGAAGTCAGTTGTCAGTTGTCAGTTGACAGTTGACAGTTGTCAGTAATTCAGGATTTTGAAGCTAAAATCTTCAAGTTCACATCGTAAGTCCTAAGTCGATTCAGGGGGAGAAGCAAAGCTTCGCTAGGAATCGCAAATGTTTTAGATTAGTAATGAGCTAAACAGTTCAATCTAAAATCTAAAATCCAAAATCTAAAATCGACTGACCCCAATAAACAAAAATGGCAAAGAAAGTATCGCGAAGACTGCAAGAACTTCAAAAGAAAGTTGAAGAGAGACCTTATCTACCGCTGGAAGCTCTGCAACTTTTGAAAGAAACAGCAACCGCTAAGTTTGGCGAATCTGCTGAAGCTCATATCCGTTTGGGAATTGACCCGAAATATACTGACCAACAGTTGCGGACAACTGTATCGCTACCAAAAGGAACTGGTCAAGTAGTCAGAATTGCGGTGATTGCTAAGGGCGAAAAAGTTAAAGAAGCTCTCAATGCCGGCGCGGATATTGCTGGTTCGGAAGAGTTGATCGAGGAAATTCAGAAGGGCATGATGGACTTCGATTGCCTGATTGCTACCCCAGACGTGATGCCGTTGGTGGCAAAATTGGGTCGGTTATTGGGCCCGCGCGGTTTGATGCCTTCTCCGAAAGGTGGCACGGTGACGACTGACATTGCTCAGGCGATCAACGAGTTTAAAGGTGGTAAGATGGAATTCCGTGCCGATAAAACTGGCATCGTTCATGTTATGTTTGGCAAGGCAGCTTTCTCAGCGGAAGATTTGCTGGTCAACCTTCATGCTTTGCAAGAAACTGTTGACCGCAACCGTCCTTCTGGTGCTAAAGGTCGCTACTGGCGCAGTTTGTACGTATCCGCAACAATGGGCCCATCGATCGAAGTCGATATCAGTGCCCTGCGCGATACCAAACTTGATGCTGCCTAGAAAGAATTAAGCAGAAGGCAGAAGGTAAAAGACAGCTTCGGCTGTCTGTGTAAATCTCTCACAAGACTTACGCCAGACCCTTGCTCATCTCTGCCTTCTGATGATAGCCTAATCAAAAATCAATAAGCTGAAGACCGCAGGTGCCGATCGCTTAATTTCCTGCCGAGGCTGAAGAAATAAAAACTCAAGACTCAAAGATTAGAAAATTTCTATTTTTTAATTCTGACTTGTTAATTTTTAATTCTCTGCCCCGGCTCGAAGGTCGGGGTTTTTGACGGGCAGTTTTCGATCCTAAAAGGAGGTGAAATAAGTATGGGCAAAAGTTTAGCAGTAAAAAATGAGATTATTGCAGACCTCAAGCAAACCTTGAGCGAATCTCAACTGGCGATCGTGATTGACTACACGGGCTTAACTGTTGCTGAAATCACAGATTTGCGTCGGCGTTTGCGTCCGAAAGGCAGCAGTTGCCAAGTGGCAAAAAACACGCTGATGCGAATTGCTGTTGAAGGCAACGAAACCTGGCAGCCGATACAAGAATTGCTGACAGGTACGTCGGCGTTTGTGTTCGTGCAAGAAGATATTGGCGGCGCGATTAAAGCTTACCAAGAATTCCAAAAAGTCTCTAAGAAGACTGAACTTCGCGGCGGCGTGATGGAAGGACGGGTACTGAAAGAAGCTGATGTTAAAGCATTAGCTGATCTGCCGTCGAAAGAACAACTCATGGCTCAAATTGCTGGCGCTATCAACGGTGTCGCAACCAAGTTGGCTGTGGGTATCAATCAAGTTCCTACTTCGATCGCTCGCGGTCTTAAAGCTTATGCTGAAAAAGACGGCGATTCCGCAGAAGTAGAAGCAGAAGCACAAGCACAACCTGAAGTAGAACCTCAAGCAGAAGCAGCAGTAGAAGCACAAGCACAACCTGAAGCAGAAGCAGAAGGCGCATCGGCGTAAGTCATTAGTAATTAGTCGTGAGTTATGAGTCGTTAGTTTTGAGAAACAAACTGATGATTCGAGACGAGAGACTAATAATTAATGAGCAATCGAAAATCTCAAATTCCAAATCTACAATCGAACTAGGAGTTCAAAAAATGTCTACAGCAACTGACGAAATCTTGGATAAACTTAAGTCTCTGACTTTGCTCGAAGCTTCTGAATTGGTCAAGCAAATTGAAGAAGCTTTCGGCGTCAGCGCTGCTGCTCCTGTAGGTGGCATGATGATGATGCCCGGTATGGGTGGCGGAGCCCCTGCTGAAGAAGTAGAAGTACAAACTGAGTTCAGCGTAATTCTGGAAGAAGTTCCTGCTGACAAGAAAATCGCAATTCTCAAGGAAGTCCGGGCGATTACCGGTCTGGGCTTGAAGGAAGCGAAAGACTTGGTAGAAGCCGCACCGAAGGCAGTTAAGGAAGCTATTGCTAAGGAAGCTGCTGAAGAAATGAAGAAACAGCTTGAAGCTGTGGGCGCAAAGATTGCTATCAAGTAGTCAGAGAATGTAGTTGATATCAATTTCGGTGAAACCGGAATGATGGTTAACAGTTAACCGTTAACATTTAACTGTTGACTGTTAACTATTCCCTAAAATTAATCGCGCGATAGTTACATCTGTCGCGCGATTAATTATTTTTGGCGTAGGGAAACGGCAATGCCGTGTCCTCTTAGATTAGACTTCTTGCAAAAGTCCTTTTAAGCAAATTTTCGGACGGGCTCTCCGGCCCAGCTATTTTTGCAAGAGGTCTATTTTAGGGCTTGCTGAATATATCGATCGCACTTGAGGTAGCCTGGGTTTTGAGCGCGCGATCGAGAATAAAGTGCAAG
>NZ_JAUBQW010000129.1:0-18722 GCF_036701485.1 Microcoleus sp. Pol11C3
GAAGTTACATCAGCAAATATTTGGAATTGGTTTACTCACTGCTGTTATTGTACCTCACCTTTGTAAGAAATGCTATACCAATTTTACTTATAGTGAAACGATAGCAAAAAAATCTCATAACGACCAATAAAACATACAAAAATTAACATAGCGTAAGGCAATTTAACACCCCCTAGGAGTTGACAAGTTGCACTAATCTAGGATTGAAAATTTCGGGGCGCGGCACCCAAAGGCTGTGAAGCGATCGCAGGATTAGAGAATTGAACGCAAGATTTGCCCAAAAAATTCTTTTAAATACTACGGTGAGGTGCTGCGTACACACCCTACGGGATAGGCGGAAAAATAGAGGGTGGCGCGATCGCACTTTCTGCGACTGCGCCACCCCCAATCCCGCGCTTTTTAAACGTTAATATCGAGTTCCCGCACTAAAAAAGCCCATTCATCAGCCAATTCTTCAATGACTTTAGCAGTAGGTTTGCCGCCACCGTGTCCCGCTTTGGTTTCGATCCGAATTAACACTGGTTGTTCTCCCGCGTGAGTTTCTTGCAAAGCAGAAGCAAACTTGAAACTGTGGGCAGGAACTACTCGATCGTCGTGATCAGCCGTTGTAATCATTGTCGCTGGATAAGCCGTTCCTGGTTTGAGATTGTGCAGGGGAGAATAGCCGTAAATTGTGGGAAATTCTTCGGAATTTTCCGGCGAACCGTATTCCGAAGTCCAAGCCCAACCAATGGTAAATTTGTGGAAGCGCAACATATCCATAACGCCGACTGCCGGCAACGCTGCACCGAACAATTCCGGCCGCTGAGTCATACAAGCCCCTACTAATAAACCGCCGTTGCTGCCACCTGCGATCGCCAATTTAGTTGGTTTGGTGTACTTGTTTTCGATCAACCATTCAGCGGCGCTGATAAAGTCATCAAACACATTTTGCTTATGCAACTTTGTGCCTGCTTGGTGCCATGATTCGCCGTACTCGCCGCCTCCCCGCAAACAGGCGATCGCATAAACTCCACCCATCTCCAGCCACACAACATTGCTAACAGAAAAACTCGGAGTTAAGGAGATGCCAAAACCGCCGTAGCCGTAAAGGTAGGTGGGGTTGTTGCCATCTAACTGTAAGCCTTTCTTGTGGGTGATAAACATGGGTACGTGCGTACCGTCTTTGCTTGGGTAAAATACTTGTTTTGTCTCGTAATCGTCGGGATTAAAATCGACCTTTGGCTGCCGATAAATCGTACTTTCATCTGTCACCATATTATACCGATAAATGGTGTTTGGTGCAGTGAAACTGGTGTAAGCATAAAAGGTTTCGGTGTCGTGCCGCTTGCCGCCGAATCCTCCCACCGAACCGATTCCGGGCAAAGCCACTTGTCGCACGAAAGAGCCGTCTAAGTTGAAGATTTTAATCTGGGTGTAGGCGTCTTTCAGGTAAGAAGCGACAAATTGATTATTCAGGAGACCAATGCCTCCGAGGGTTTCGGCTGATTCGGGGATAATTTCTGTGAATTTCCCTTGACTTTCATCACCAGCGAGGCATGAGGGAGGTGGGTTATTGGTGTCGATCGCAATTACGCGGCCCAACGGTGCATTCAAGTCTGTTTGAAACCAGAAAAGAGAGCCTTCATTGTCGATGAAACTATACTCAGCCTCGAATTCGTTAATTAGTTCTACAACGGTTGATTCCGGTGCCGTCAAATCCTTGTAGAAAATCAAGTTTTTGGTTTCCGTTCCCTGCCAAACAGAGATAATCAAGTATTTGCCATCTTCGGTAACACCGCCGCTAAATCCCCACTCTTTCTGATCTGCTCGCTCGTAAATTAATACGTCTTCAGATTGTGGCGTGCCGATTTGGTGGTAAAACAGTTTTTGGTAATAGTTAACGTCTTCGTGCTTGCTTTTTTCGTTGGGTTCGTCGTAGCGACTATAAAAAAAGCCTTTGCCGTCGTAAGTCCAGGATGCTCCTGAGAATTTAATCCACTTTAAATGGTCTGATAGATCTTCGCCCGTGGCCACATCTCGGACTTTCCATTCCTGCCAGTCGGAACCGGAAGTTGACAAACCGTAGGCCATGTATTTGCCGTCTTCGCTGATAGCTATCCCACCCAAAGCAACGGTTCCGTCTTCTGAGAGAGTGTTGGGGTCTATTAATACTTTTGGTTCGCCGTCAAGGGATGTCAAAGTGTAGAGTACGGATTGATTTTGCAGGCCGTCATTCTTGTAGTAGAAATAGCGATCGCCTTCTTTGAAAGGTATCCCGTATTTCTCGTAATCCCAAAGTTGAGTCAGGCGCTGTTTGATTTTTTCCCGCGCCGGAATTTCGTTGAGGTAGGCAAAAGTGACTGCGTTTTGGGCTTCCACCCAAGCTTGGGTTTCCTCTGAGTCAGGATTTTCCAGCCACCTGTAAGGATCGGGTACTTTGACGCCGTGGTAGTCGTCTGTTTGGTCGATTTTGCGGGTTGTGGGGTAGCTTAAAGGTCGATCGAATTGTGCCATGATTTTTTACTATAGGTAACTTTGTCCAGTTTACCCTTTCGCGGCAGTGACGACAGAGAACAACGAAACTCAAGACCAAATACCAAATACCAAATACCCGACAGGTTGAAACCTGTCGCTACACAGACAAAACCCGCCGACGCGGGTTTCATATCTTACAAATTTGTCATTGCCAACCTCAGCGAAGCAATCGCAGAAGCTTATGATATAACTATCGTCCCATCAATTGTGAACTCTTCCACCTCTCTTCTCTTCCTTTGTGTCCTTCGCGTCTTCGCGGTTCATTTCTCTTACTTTCCAATCAGCCCTCACCCATTTTTAACTAATCCAACTCTCTCCTTCCTTCCAAAGCCCGAGCCAATGTAACCTCATCAGCATATTCCAAATCTCCCCCCATCGGCAAACCAAATGCTATGCGCGTCACCAGAGTAAAAGGTTTTAATAAGTGACCGATATAAAGAGTAGTAGTTTCGCCTTCCACGCTGGGACTAATAGCAATAATTACTTCCTTAATCTTTTGCTGGCTGACGCGCCGGACTAACGGTTGAATGTTCAATTGTTCTGGGCCAATTCCATCCATCGGCGAGATAACGCCACCAACAACGTGATATTTACCCATGTATTCCCGCGTTTTTTCTAAAGCGATTACGTCGCGGGATTCTGACACTACACAAATGGTATGACTATCGCGGTTAGTATTGCGGCAAATTTCGCAAACAGGGTCAGCAGATAAGTGAAAGCATACTTGACAGAAACCTACTTGCTGTTTGGCATCAATCAAAGATTTAGCTAGGGCTTGCACTTCTTCTTCCGGTCGCTTCAAAATATGTAAAGCTAAACGCTGGGCTGTTTTTGGGCCGACTCCGGGCAAGCGCTGCAATTGTTCGATTAAACGAGCTAAAGGTCGAGTGTACATTAAAAATTGGCGGTAATTGGTAATATCATTTCAGGTTGATTCGGGACGATATAATGTACGCGATGTAGGGGTGGGTTTTACCAACCATCTATGTTTCAAACTAAGTATATCATAAACCCGCCCCGCCCATACACTGATAACTATTGAGTAATTTACCCTCCACTAATTTTAGCTTTGTAGCCTAACTTTGTGATAATTTCTAGCAGTTTTTGCTTGTGTTCGCCTTGAATTTCGATTTCATTTTCCTTGACAGTGCCGCCTGTGCCACATTGGGCTTTTAGCTGCTTTGCTAAATCTGCTAATGTTTCGGGTTTTCCCTGAAAGCCACTTATAACTGTAACTGTTTTGCCGCCGCGTCCTTTGCGGGATGCTTCGATTTTCAGGTTTTGTTGATTTGGGGAGACTTCTTGTATTCCTCGTTGGAGGGCCGCGGAGTTGTCAACATTGCCAAATTCGGAGTAAACAATTCGTTTTCCTGATTGGTTATTGGAATTGGAATTTTTGGGTTTTGATGTACTCATAGTAGTTTGGTGTTTGGAGTTAGGCTGGGTAGCCGATGAGTCCGGCAGTCCGGCAGGGGTTGAAGCCCCCGCGCCATAGCGAAAGTCCTCGGTCGAGGACTGTAGGATGTGTTTGAGAATGGTTGATTTAGATGAGTTTTCAGGGAAGATAATCTATGAGATTTGGCGTTGGTTTTGCAGAGATTGTACTTGATATTAGCAGTCAGTTTTAACTGACTTTAGCTATGAGACAGGGAATTCATTCCCTGGCGCGCTTAAGGACGATCGCACATTCCCCGGTTTCAATTGAATTATATCGTTTACGCTTGTTTCTGGAGGATTTAACCGCAGAGGGCGCTGAGGGCGCACAGGAAGAGATGAGAGGGATGGATAATTCTGATGTTAAGGGATTTGATGTTAGCGGGGGATTTAATTTTATCTACAGTGGTAGCTTTTCGTAAAAACCCGGTTTCTGACCACCCGTGCGTACATCCTAATCTAGTAAGTGCGATCGGATGCAAGCGTAAAAAACCCCACTTCTTCAAGGAGTTGGGGTTCTAAGTTTTTTATGTTTTTATTCAATTAAGTTTCCAAGCGCGAGTGGGGAGAGCTTCATTACATACCCCATAGAGCGCAATGTGTCCAGAGGCAATTTGCGAGGGGGTGGAAAATTGTCAAGACAAACAGCGCCAATCACCGAAAAAAATCGCTTAAACCCTGGTCCAGCAATATATCAAGGGGGTTAACGACCGAATAGACATTTCAGCGATTTGCCTACCCCCTCGCGATCGCACCCGATCGCCCACAGCCCCATAGACTAGATATAATAAAGTCTGTCCCATTATCCCCACAAGTTTGTGACTGTCACCCCCCTGCATCTCACCACCGAAACCAGCACTCAACGCCCCGACTCCCTCGGCAGATTCGGCAAATTCGGTGGCAAATACGTCCCCGAAACCTTAATGCCGGCTTTATTTGAACTAGAAGCCGCTTTCCACAAATACAGCAGCGAACCGGAATTTCAACAGCAACTCCAACAATTACTCAAAGATTATGTCGGCCGCCCCAGCCCTTTGTATTTTGCCGAACGCCTCACCGAACACTACGCTAAAGCAGACGGAACTGGCCCGCAAATTTATCTCAAACGCGAAGATTTAAACCACACCGGAGCTCACAAAATTAACAACGCTTTAGCTCAAGCATTGCTCGCAAAACGTATGGGCAAAAAGCGGGTAATTGCTGAAACTGGTGCCGGTCAACATGGCGTTGCTACTGCCACTGTTTGCGCCCGTTTCGGTATAGAATGCGTTGTCTACATGGGCGTTCACGACATGGAAAGACAGGCTTTAAATGTGTTTAGAATGCGCTTGATGGGTGCCGAAGTGCGGCCGGTGGCAGCGGGTACGGGAACGCTGAAAGATGCGACTTCGGAAGCGATTCGCGACTGGGTGACAAACGTGGAGACAACTCATTACATTCTTGGTTCCGTAGCTGGCCCCCATCCTTACCCGATGATGGTGCGCGATTTCCATGCGATAATCGGTCAAGAAACGCGCGCTCAGTGTCAGGAAAAGTGGGCTGGTTTGCCGGATATTTTATTAGCTTGCGTCGGCGGCGGTTCTAATGCAATGGGTCTTTTTCACGAGTTTGTCGGGGAAGAAACTGTCAGATTGATTGGTGTTGAAGCGGCGGGCGAAGGTGTGGAAACTGATAAACACGCTGCTACTTTGACTAAAGGAAGTGTGGGAGTTCTGCACGGGGCGATGAGTTATTTGCTGCAAGATAATGAAGGTCAAGTGATTGAACCCCATTCGATTAGTGCAGGTTTGGATTATCCGGGTGTGGGGCCGGAACACAGTTATTTGAAGGATGCGGGCAGAGCTGAATATTATAGCGTAACTGATGCAGAAGCGCTGGAAGCATTTCAGCGGCTTTCGCAGTTGGAGGGGATTATTCCGGCTTTGGAAACTGCTCATGCGATCGCCTATTTAGAGACTCTGTGCCCGCAGCTAACAGGCAATCCGCGCATTGTGCTTAACTGTTCGGGACGCGGCGACAAAGACGTGAACACTGTAGCGAAGGTTCTGAATATCTAGTTGGCGGAATGTGGGGCGATCTCTCTGTAGGACTTGGTAACAATTAACTTTATTTCTCGTTTGATTTCATGTCCAAAGGTTTGATTTCGATTTGCTTGGGATTGTTGACAATCCTGCCTAAGTGTGACATATCCATTCCTACGCGATCGCTGCCACAAACTCCGATGAATACTAATGTTGCTTCGAGTGCTATTACGGACTTAGAAAAAGCGGTTAACCAACAGATAAATCAATACCGAGCATCTAAAAAGTTGCCGCCGTTGAGTATCGATCCGCGAATCAGTCAGATAGCAAGAATTCACAGCGAAAATATGGCCAACGGTAAAGTCAGTTTCAGCCACGATGGATTTGAAGGGCGGGCGAAGGCAATTACTATTCCTTATCAAAGTGTAGCTGAAAACGTTGCTTACAATTTCGGCTACAGCGACCCGGTACGCAATGCTGTTGAGGGTTGGATTAAAAGTGACGGCCACCGTAAGAATATGGAGGGTCAGTTTAATGTGACCGGTATTGGGGTTGCAAAAAATGCCAAAGGCGAGTATTATTTTACTCAGCTTTTTGTTCGCAGCCGATAAGCTAAAGGAAGAAGGAAGAGGGAAGAAGGAAGAAGGAAGAGGGAAGAAGGCAGTCAACAGTCAACAGTCAACAGTCAAAAATTACTAATAATGGAATTTGCAGATTTTCAAGTGTGCGATGGTGATATTCCCGATTCTCTCTTATCTTATTATTTGACTGCGCCGGCGATCGCCGTTGATACGGAAACAATGGGTTTGCTACCTTGGCGCGATCGCTTGTGTTTGGTTCAGTTGTGCGATCCGCAAGGTAAAGTTGCGGCGGTGCGGATTGCTAAAGGCCAGACTGCTGCGCCGAATTTAAAAAAGCTCATGGAAGCTGAAAATATTGAGAAGGTATTTCACTTTGCGCGCTTCGATCTGGCAACAATGCGTTACAATTTAAGTATTGACATTGCACCTATTTTCTGCACCAAGCTAGCGAGCAAACTTGCCAGAACTTACACCAACAGACACGGGCTTAAAGACTTAATCCAAGAATTGGAAAAAGTAGAACTAAACAAAACTTCTCAAAGTTCTGACTGGGGGAATTCCGAGCATCTTTCAGACGAGCAACTCAGCTACGCTGCTAACGATGTCCGCTATTTGCTGAGCGCTAAACAAAAGTTGACTGCTATGTTGCAGCGAGAAGAACGCTGGGAAATTGCACAGCAATGTTTTCAGTGTTTGCCAGTTTTTGTGAGTTTGGATTTATTGCAGTACAACGATGTTTTCGATCACAGTTGAGACTGGTACATTTAAAAACCTCTCATCGCACTAGGCGATTAAATATCGCTACTACACAAACCTTCGTCCACCTATGCGGACTAATAAATAAAAGAGAAATATAGGAAGAAATCGGGTTTGAGAGGTAAGCGAGTTTGATCGCGACAACAGTCATCTATTGCTGATTAGGACTGATCGAGATTGTGTTCGTGCATCAAAGCATCAATTTGGTCGTCAAGATTTCTAATCACCTGTTCCAAAGCGGGCAACCCCTCTAAATGCACAGGAGAAAGCCGAGTTCGATCGCGAATTTGATTCACTTTCCGCTGCAATTCTTCGGCCAGCCGCAGTGCGTCCCGACTCAAAGTAGACAACTGCTGCTGCTGATAAAACCTCAAAGCTGCCCCCCGCAAAACTTGCAGGGTGGCTTCTTCCTTGCCGCCCACCGTCATTACCCGCAAGCGCAACAGCAAATGAGTGTTTTGATATATGCGCTCAACTTCGACTTGTTTGGGCTGTTCCACCGGGCCAACAGGCATATCTGTCAGCCGCTTCAACTCGTCGATGACCTCTTGGAAAAGGACGATCTCGATACCTTCGAGCATCGATTTCAAAACGCCATCTTGACTCCAAAGAATGCGACCTTGGGACTGGTGCCGCTCAAAAAACAGGCGGCCGATACCCTCTCGCAGCACTCTACCGAGCAATTCTTGCAGCAGTTGGGGCGCGGGCAAAGTTGCCAAAACTTCCACTTGGCTTGACAAGTGCAAGGCCTCGACATTCAAAACCGATAGCTGTGTCGGTGTCGGGGGAACCTCAGCGCCAGCAGGTTTAAACCGCTCAGGAGGGGGCATCGAGGGTTCTGGCACAGACAGCAGCGTTTCTGCATTGGGGCCTAGAGTTGCTGATGCGGGATTTTTGGGTGTTGGGGCTGCTTCGGCGGTTGTCTGGCTGGGTTCTCGAAGCTGGCTCCCGTGCAGCAAGTAAGCTGAGAGCATCGAGCGCTGAGTTTCCGAGGCAATTTGCTCTGTTGTGACTGAGCAATTCATGTAAGCTAAAATCCGCTGCACGTAGTCCAAGGCGGAGTCATCTTGGGCATCGACTACGCCCAATTTAAACAGATTACCTTCTAGAGATAAAGGCAAAACTTGATAGTAAAGGCAAGCTTCAAAGGGGACAACTGTATCGATTAGGTGAAATATTCGATCGGAGTCCATTGTAGCTGCCGAGTCTGTTGAAGATGTATATACCATTAGCTGCTCTGTAGTTGGAAGCGCGATCGAGGGCGACGCACCAACATGATGCGATAAAATTAAACGCTGCAACTTCCCTGACGGAGGAATTGGCCTAACAACCGGAAGCTTTTATTAAAGAAAAATCTTTAGTCCCAGAATTTTCTCCCTTCTGTATTGCAGCCTCAAATTCTACCAAAAGATTGAGAACTAGATGATGACTAGCGCAGTCTAGACCCACTATCACCGATCGCCCGAGATTGATGCCCGTGGCTGGCAACAATAGAATTATGTCTTTAATGCACAAGTATTAGAGATGCACCACAACCGATTTACGGGCAACCGCTGAATTTAGGATTGGTTAAAAAATCCTCAAAAGTCGATCGTGCTGCTAGTATCTTACCTCAGAGAGTTGACTGCGATCGTCTCGGAGCGCGATCGTCATGCCAGCGCTACAATATCCCGATCAATCTAACCTGATTTTATATAAGGGACATCGCGCGGTTTTCCACGGGGAAACTCCCAGTAATCTGTGGCTGTGAGGGAATTGATTTGTAGCGCGGATTCTGAAAAATGCTACCGCCAATTAACAATTAGCAATTGCCCGCCACCCATTACCAATCTACTCGTTGCGGAGGGATTGAGCTGCTAAATAGAGTTTGCTCCACTCGCCGATGACTTGATTGGTTTTCAGCTTTAATTGAGATGCGATCGTCTCTACACTTTTCCCTGCTTTCAACGATTCTACCAACTGCCGCTGCACCGGCGTGAGGTTTTGTAAATATTGCTGCCACTGAGCCGGAGTCAAGCCCAAACTGTTTTCTTGGAGCGAAGTTTCCAGCCAGTTAGCGACTAATTCCGGTGCTTGTTTGACCGCAAAAACCCGAATCGCGTGGTAACTGACTTTTTCTCGCAAGCGGTAAATTTGCTTGATCGGAACCTTCAAATCCTCGGCAATTGCCTCTTGGGAACGACCTTGCAGGTAAAGCCGCAGCCACCGGGAAGCTAGCGGATCGACTTCAGCGGTCAAGTAAGTCTCAAATTCTTGTTGGACAATCTGCCGCTGAGTTTGCTGCTCTTCCCAAGCTTGATTTTCTCGATACTCGGACATCGCCTGTTCGTCTAACAGGCTGAGCGGTTCGTCTGTATCGTCGGGTAGAACCTGTTCCGACACCAGCCGCACCCAGTCTCCAGCAGGCACTTGCGTCAACCCGCCCCGCTGGGCACGCCGCAGGTAGTTGACAAAACGGTACACTAGCAGCGGCTGGTTGCGGATCGGCCGCAAGCAGTATTCTTCGGTGCTCGCTAGCAGCAAAGCATTTCGCAGGCGTCTGTCTGAGGTGCATTCGGCAATCCAAGCGACTTGCTGCTGCAGGTAGCGATCGGAATTGAGCATTTCCTGAATCACTTCTTGCAGTACCTCCACCGCACTCCGCTGTCTGTCGCGACTCAGGGAAACCCACGCTTGGATTTTTTGCCGCAGCACAACCAAACCGCCCAGCCGCCCGATCAAGTTGCGGTAAGCTTTTTCTGGCGGTACTCCCAGATAGCGAGAAAGCAAAATTCGATATAAAAAGTCGATCGCCCCAGAGGCGACAGACAATTGAGTTGGGCTAAGAGTGTCAAATCTTTCGGGCTTGTCTCCCAACAGCCAGCGGACAACACTCTCGCGAGTGCTAGAACTCTCCTGCGGGCAATCTTGTTCGAGTCGAGACTTCCAATCTTGTCCTAGTCTTTCCGCCAAGGTCATGGGCTGTCGAGAATATTGTCTTTCACCCCCGATTTTACGTGGTATCCTGGATTTTTGAGTATTTTTCAGAGATAAGAGCGCGCGATCGGATAAATTACCTTAAATTACCCTAAACGAAATTCCATTACGGTGCGATATGCCTAACTTTTTATTAGAACTCGGTACAGAAGAATTGCCCGCATCTTTTGTCGTAAGCAGCGCCCAGCAGTGGCAGCGACTTGTACCTGCAACGCTGGCAGAAGAATCCTTGACAAATGACTCTATTAATGTATACGCTACTCCGAGGCGTTTGGCCGTTCTCGTAAAAGGACTGCCAGTTCAGCAATTAGATAGAGAAGAAGAGGTAAAAGGGCCGCCCGCAAGTTCGGCTTTTAAAGATGGCAAACCGACGAAAGCAGCCGAAGGTTTTGCGAAAAAGCAGGGGGTAGAAATTGAGGCTTTGGAAGTTCGCGCTACCGATAAAGGCGATTTTGTTTTTGTGCTCAAAAAGATTCCGGGGCGGATGAGTGCGGATATTTTGACAGAACTTGTGCCGCAGTGGATTAATAAGTTAGAAGGCAAAAGATTTATGCGGTGGGCCGACGGAGACTTGAAGTTTCCGCGCCCGATTCGATCGATAGTGGCCCTGTTGGATGATACTGTACTGCCAATTACATTGGTGAGCGGTTCGGATACGGTCAAGAGCGATCGAATTTCCCAAGGACACCGGGTGTTACATCCGCAGCCTGTCTCAATTCCCCAAGCCGAGGATTATGTCGAGTATCTGCGGGCTGCTTGCGTCGAGGTCGATCGAACCCAGCGCAAAAATCTAATTAAAGCACAAGTAGAAGCCGCAGCCACAAAACAAGGCGGTTACGCAGACATTACCGAAGATTTGTTAGAAGAAGTCACCGACTTAGTAGAATGGCCAAACGCAGTTGTCGGTAAATTTGACGAAGAATTTTTGATATTGCCACCGGAAGTAATCACCACAATTATTGTTACAAACCAGCGGTATTTTCCCATCCTCAAAAGCCCCGATTATCCCGAACTTCTGCCCTATTTCATTACAATTTCCAACGGCGACCCCGCTAAAGCGACGATTATTGCCGCAGGTAACGAGCGAGTAGTGCGGGCGAGATTGGCAGACGGTCAGTTTTTCTACAAAGCAGACTTGGTAAAGCCTCTAGAGGATTATTTGCCCAAGTTGGAAAAAGTTACTTTCCAGGAAGATTTGGGGACAGTGCGCGCAAAGGTCGATCGCCTGTGCAAAATTGCCAGTTTAATTGTCAATCAACTGCAAATCACAGAGGAAGAGCAAGCTGATGTAGCAAGAGCAGCCTTACTTTGCAAAGCCGACCTCGTAACCCAAATGGTTTACGAACTTCCAGAAATGCAAGGAATCATGGGGCAGAAATACGCCTTAGCAAGTGGCGAATCGGAAACAGTAGCCACAGCGATTTTTGAACATTATTTGCCCAAAGGTGCTGGCGACAATTTACCGCAAACTCTGACAGGTCAAGTTGTCGCAATAGCAGACAAATTAGATACATTAGTCAGCATCTTCGGTTTAGGAATGTTGCCGACTGGTTCATCCGATCCCTTCGCTTTGCGCCGCGCAGCCAATGCAATCACTAACATTATTTGGGCTGCTCAGTTGCCAATCAATTTGCACCAGTTACTCGCAGAAGTGGTTGCCGAATTTACCGCAGCACGCCCAGAAACACCTGCTGAGTTGCTATCGCAATTATACGAGTTTTTCTTGCAAAGAATTAGGACTTTATTGCAAGAAGAAAAGAATGTAGATTATGATTTGGTAAATGCAGTTTTGGGAGAAAACGACCCAGAATATACTGAACGAGCATTGAGAGATTTATTGGACGCACTGGAAAGAGCACTTTTCCTACAAGAAATCCGCAATAACCAGACTTTGGATATAATTTACGAAACAGTCAACCGTTCAACTCGTTTGGCGGCTCAAGGTGATTTGGATAAAATAGAATTGGAACCGAAAACGGCGGTGAAACCCGAGTTATTTCAAAAGTCGTCTGAACAAGCTTTTTACGATGCAGTCGTGCAGTTAGTGCCGCAAACGCTGCTATGCAAACAAACTCGGAATTACCAGCAGTTAGTAGATAGTTTGACTGAGATTGCTCCAAGTGTCAGCAACTTTTTCGACGGGCCAGAAAGCGTTTTGGTGATGGACTCTGACCCGGAAATTAAGCAAAATCGCTTGAATTTACTGGGTTTGCTGCGGAATCACGCCCGGGTGTTGGCTGACTTTGGGGCGATCGTCAAAAGTTAAATAGAGGTTAAAGTCGATCGGGCTTTTCACTTGAATACAATTGCAAAACTTGCAAGGATAGTGAAGGTATGAACAATGAATGAGAGACAAATAATTCGTAAATGGGCGCAAAGGTCAAATGCCAGTTTCTGGCTAGCGCCACTCATTGTTACCATAAACTATCTAGTATATAAAGAAAACCCTCTGATCAAGGAGATATACTTATTTGTAATCGTGGTGGTTACTGCGGCCGCATCATCATATCAGGTTCGCTGTTTATTCAGAGAGATTGTCCGGTTAGAAGAAAAAATTGAAGAACTTGAAAGACGCACTCCTTGAAAAACTCAAAAAAAGGTCGATCGAAATCACAAAAGAGGACACGGCAGTGCCGTTTCCTTACGAATTAGGACATGGCAGTGCCGTTTCCCTACGAATATCTCGTGCGATCGCCGTATTAAAAAATCAGCATAATGGCCCATAGCCAACAACCCATGCAAGGTTAAGATATTAACTTATAAAACCAGGAAAGTTCGCTCCATCACATAACTTATGCCGATCGCTCATATCATTGGACTAGGAAAATCAGGAATTGCCGCCGCCAGACTGCTAAAACGCGAAGGATGGGAAGTAACGCTGAGCGATCGCTCATCTTCCCCAAATTTGCTCGAACAGCAACAGGAATTCGCTAACGAAGGAATTAAAGTTGAGTTAGGTCAATCTTTGAAACCTGACGAATCTATAGAATTAATAGTAGTAAGTCCGGGCGTTCCCTGGGACAGTCCAGCATTAGTGCGCGCCAGAGATTTAGGCATTGAAACAATCGGAGAAATGGCTCTCGCGTGGCGTTACCTCAAATCTCCCTGGGTGGGAATTACCGGCACTAATGGCAAAACTACTACTACTGCTTTAATTGCTGCTATTTTTGCAGAGGCCGGGCTTTACGCTCCCGCTTGCGGTAATATTGGCTATGCTGCGTGTGAATTAGCTTTAGCGGAAAAACAGCCGGATTGGGTCATCGCAGAAATCAGCAGCTACCAGATAGAATCATCGCCGTTTGTAGCGCCGCGCATCGGAGTTTTGACGACTTTGACGCCGGATCACCTCAGCCGCCACAAAACTTTGGAAAATTACTACAACATTAAAGCGCATTTGCTTAAAAAGTCGGAATTGCAAGTAATTAACGGCGACGATCCTTGTTTGCGACAACAAGGAGTTGACATTTGGCCAGATGCGTGTTGGACGAGTGTCAAAGGTGAAAAAGATTTGTTGGGAAATACAGATTTTGGAGCCTATATTCAAGATGGTTGGGTAATAGCTCAAAGCGAGAAAATTTTGCCTGCTAATTCTTTGCGGATGGTGGGAGAACACAATTTACAGAATTTGTTAATGGCGGTAGCGGCGGCTAATTTGGCGGGGATAGATAAAAGTGCGATCGCCCGGGCGATCGCTAAATTCCCCGGAGTTTCGCACCGCCTCGAACACATCTGCACTTGGCAAGGCATAGATTTCATCAACGACAGCAAAGCTACTAATTATGACGCCGCCCAAGTTGGGTTAGCTTCTGTAAGCGCACCGGCGATTTTAATTGCGGGCGGCGACGCCAAAGAAGGGGACGATCGCGCATGGATTGATACAATCAAGGCAAAAGCTGCTGCGGTGCTGTTAATTGGGGATGCAGCAGGTATTTTTGCCAATCGGCTCAAACAAGCAAATTACAACGCTTGGGAAATTGTCGAAACAATGGAACGAGCAATCCCGCGATCGGCAGAATTAGCCCAACAAAATCATGCTAAAGTAGTGCTGCTTTCCCCAGCTTGTGCTAGCTTCGATCAATACCAAAACTTCGAGCAACGGGGCGATCATTTCCGCCAATTATGCCTTGAATCCCTAGTTTAGAGATGTCCTTGTTCGCTGTGTACAAATTAAGATTGTTCTACACAGCGAACACTAACAAAATTAAATCTGCGTTCATCTGCGTCTATCCGCTCACATCTGCGGTTAAAAATTAAAACCTCTGATTTCGGCCAATCTACTTTAACTAACAGTCTTCCAAATATCCTTAATTCTAGCCTGCTGTTCCGCTTCTAGCTCCTGAAAAACAATCATTATTTCCTCATGAGTATAATCAATAATGATGGCCGCCAAATGAGCAGCGGTTTCCGATTCCAGCATGGCTGTTTTTAACTTTGCCATTGCCTCTTTATCCATTAGCACTAAACTTTGAATTTTAACCTCACTTTCCTTTTAATTGTGTCTGCAAATATCTTTTAATTGGGCCTGAAAATCAGCAATCTGAGCAGCACTTATTGTATCAGAATGCCGCGAGGATATTTTAAATTTTTGGCTGCAAATCTGAGAGCGCAATTTTTCATCAATCTCCAGAATATGGCCTTCGGAAGCGACATTTTTTTGCAACAAAATTGCGATTTCTCTTTCCAATTGGCGATTTCCTTGCTGAAAGAAATCTTGAGAGTTAGAACGAAACAAACCGCTATTGACTTGCTGAATTTGGCTGGGTGTCAGCGATTGAGCCGAGACAGCAGCCGGAAATACCAAAGATGCTGCTAGCCACCAGCTAGGAATTATCTGTTTGAGAATGCTGTTCATCACTGTCGGGAGGATTTTGTACCTCAGTTGGTTTCTCGTCTTCTGACTCGCTTGCTAATTCATCTTCTCGTTCAAGTTTTTCTTGCCACTCGACAAGCTGCTGAAAAAGTTGCGGGTTAATTTCAAATACGGGTTTGTTGGTTTCTGACATATTTACTCCTAACATTTATTACATTTAACTGGTTTCCAGGCTCTGCCTGGAAACGAGTAGAAAAACAATTATGTCGATCGCGAGCTACGATCAAACTTTCAGCAGCGACATAATTATGCCAGTTAATGAACCACCAAGTAAAGCTAAAGTAGCTAAGGTACTAATTCCAAATCCTGCCGCTCTTTTTTCGGCAGCTTGATAGTAACCCCAAGCAAACAAAATGCGTCCAACTATCCAAACTGCGCCGATACCTGCGCCCCAAATAGGGTTGATAAATTGCGAGAATAGCCACAGCGAGGGCAAAAATAAAATCATTTGCTCTAAGGTATTTTGCTGAACTCGCACCACTCGCTCAAAGTCTGGGTTTCCTGTCATCTGCGGGGGAGAAACTTTGTATTTGAATCTAGCTCTGCCGACGTTGATGGTAACAACGAAGTAGAGAATTAATGCTGAAACAGTAATTAGGCTAGGCCAAAGTGTCGCGTTTGCTTCTGCGAGCATGATTCGGTATTATTGGGGTGGAGTATATATCTAGATTATAAATCAATTATTGCCGATCGCGTTATTCATCGCCCTACCGTCATTCAAGGCAGGGGATTTGATTCAACTGCTGGGTATTAGTGGGGCGACAATTGCTTTAGAGTTCCGGGACATCCTCGAAAACTTGCTGGCTGGGATTTTGATTGTTTTTGCTCGCACCTGCATAGGGATACAAGCCCCCGACTCTTGTCGTGAGTAGCCCAAAATTTAGACTTTTGTTCAACCTCCCAGATTTATCAGTGGAGTAAATCTAAAATCTCCAATCTAAAATCTCCAAT
Organism: Microcoleus sp. Pol11C3; assembly: GCF_036701485.1. Lineage (NCBI taxonomy): Bacteria > Bacillati > Cyanobacteriota > Cyanophyceae > Oscillatoriales > Microcoleaceae > Microcoleus > Microcoleus sp. Pol11C3. Next base: position 16,107 of record NZ_JAUBQW010000129.1, read on the forward strand.
CTAAAATCTCCAATCTAAAATCTCCAATCTAAAATCTCCAATCTAAAATCGTTTGACGGATACAAGCCCTGACTTAAGGAGATTATTTTGCTCAACAATATTCGAGACCGTCTTAAATATTTCACTAGGAGCAGGATTGATCCACAGCTTTTAAAGCAAATACGAGTTGACTTGTTGGAAGAATCAACCCTCGATATTAACTATCTTGTCTTAATTTTAGGCTCCTGTATAATTGCTACCTTTGGACTCCTTGCCAACAGTGCGGCCGTCATCATCGGTGCTATGATCGTCGCGCCTCTGATGTTGCCAATCCGAGGGTTAGCATTTGGAGCGGTAGAAGGTAACGTTCTCCTCTTCCGCAAAGGTTTAATTGCATTATCAGTCGGGACGGGGCTAGCAATTTTTCTAGCTTGTTTTTTGGGAGCTTTGGTACAACTTCCCGACTTTGGGACTGAAGTTCTAGCTCGTTCTAAACCTACATTACTAGACTTAGGAATTGCGATCGCCGCTGGGGGAATCAGTGGCTATGCGAAAGTTCAGCCCAAAGTTTCTGCTACTCTGGCGGGAACTGCGATCGCCGTGGCTCTCATGCCGCCAATTTGTGTTATAGGTTTAGGCTTATCTCAAGCTAATTGGTCGCTCAGCCTGGGAGCAAGCCTCCTGTATCTTACTAATTTGCTGGGGATTACTCTTTCCTGTATGCTAACGTCTTTAATGGCCGGCTACACGCCCCTGCATCGCGCCGGTAAAGCCCTCCTTTGGGCACTAGCATTGACGGCTATACTTGTGATTCCTCTGGGGGTGAGTTTTGCGGAATTGATCGAGCAAGGGCAACTAGAAGCCAGTCTGAAGCGGGCGTTGCTTAACCGAACTATCACTTTTCAACGAGTGGAAATGATTAAAAGCGATACTAACTGGTTGGCGAAACCGCCGGAAGTTCGTCTGAGTGTTCGCAGCAGCGAAGCTTTGACACCCAAACAGGTGCAGCTTTTAGAAGCATTTGTCGAAAAAGAAATGGGTCAAAAATTTACCCTAATTTTTCAAGTCAGTCAAGTTGAAGAAGTGCGGCGCTCAACGCCGGATAAGTTCCGATCGAAACCGAAACCTTAGCTATTTTAGCCCTAATTTTATGACCCCAGAAACTCTAATTCACGAAGTGACGATCGAGTATAATTCCTGATATTGTACGCTGCGTCAGCCTACGATAATTTGAATATGAGCTAGATCATAGAAAGATTTGGGAAAATTTGGCAAGCTGAGAGTAAGCTTAAATAGGAGGTCAATTTAATGACCAATACTGCTCTCAATTTTAAGACTGCACCGGGACATGAAGTTCTGGCGGCGGCTGGCAAGAAAATGCTGAGGCCGGGGGGGAAACTTGCTACGGAACAGTTATTTGAATGGGCGGATTTTCAGCCTGGGGAAACTGTTTTGGAGTTGGCTGCTAGTTTTGGATATAGTTCGATCGCCCTTGCTGAACGTTTTGGTGTAAAAGTAGTGGGAGTTGAGAAAAATCCCGACAGTGTGGCCCGCGCTCGTGCTAATGTGGCAGCAGCCGGTTTGAGCGATCGAGTGGAAATTGTGGAAGGAGATATTTTTCACTTGGATCGGATTTCCCAACAGTTTGATTGGGTGTTGGCTGAAGCTATCCTGACAATGCAGTCGCCGTCAGGGAAAGCTAAAATTGTATCGGGAATTTGCGATCGTTTAAAACCAGGCGGCAAGTTTCTCTCTCACGAACTTTTAGTTAAAAACCGAGAAGCTGAAATTCACAAAGCTTTATCAGAAGTGATTCGCGTCAATTCAACGCCTTTGTCTGAGTCTGGCTGGATTGCTATTTGCCAAAACGCGGGTTTGCAAGTAGAAAAGTGTCAAACCGGGGCGATGGGGCTCCTCAATTTGCCGCGAATGCTGCAAGATGAAGGGTTTGTGGGTACTGTGCGGATTTTGTGGAATATATTAAGTCGATCGCAAATTCGCGATCGGATCTTAGCAATGCGTCGAGTTTTCCAGCATTACCAACAGGATCTAGGCTACATAGTTATCTCGGCTAAAAAACAATCTTAACGGACTCAAAATTTATGACTGCTACTCTTTTACCGCTACAATCTTCAGCAATCCAACTCCAAGAAGCAATTGAATATCCTGCCGCCGGAGTGTCGAGCAAAGTTTTAATCAAAGACAATAATTGTCAGTACAATTTACTTTGTCTGGCTGCTGGTAGCGAGGTTTCCGAACACTCTTCGCCGCGCAATGCCACAGTTAGTGTCATCGAAGGAAAGGGGATTTTGACTCTAGAAGGCAAAGATATTGTCTTGGAACCGGGGGTGTTTGTTTTTCTGCCCGCTCGCGCACTCCACGCTTTGAAAGCTGAAGAAAATTTGGCGTTTATTTTGACACTTTCTGAAGTTAATTAATTCCCTAAATATTTCTTTTGGGGCGGTTTGACAACCGTAATTCCTTGAACTCAACCTCATAAACCCGCCCCGGTTCATCGATTATGGGGGCGGTTTTATATAGTTAGTTGCAGTCAAATATTGCTTAGCGGGTGACAACGTACCTATAATGCTTGCTGCATAAAGGATAGAGCCAAGAAGCCGCGCTGAAAATAGAGAC
>NZ_JAUBQW010000130.1:0-18427 GCF_036701485.1 Microcoleus sp. Pol11C3
TGAGTTTCACACGTTTGAGCTTGTTAAGAAAGTCCCTCTTGACTTTCTATCGCTCTTCTTAACTTGTCACCAATGGTAGGAGTCAAAAACAGTGACAAGGGTTGATCGATCGATTTAAAGGACTTAAGCTTTTATGCTGAAGTTAGCTGAAGCATTTATTTTTAACCTCATGTATATTTCTCCAGAACAAGACCAAAAAATTCGTCACACCTTGCGCGAGTGCGGTCAACAAGCTTACAAGCTCGCAGCCGAACCTTTTGAAGTTTCCGAGAAAGGGCCCAACGACTACGTGACAAGTATAGATCAATACCTAGACCGACAACTATCGGCAGCATTTAGCGCTTTGTTTCCTGAAGACGGCACGATTACCGAGGAAAATGTCGCCTCTACAGCAGCTTATCGGGCAAATTACCAGCGCCTCTGGTGCATCGATCCGCTGGACGGGACGGAGGGATTTATTCAGGGAAAACAGCACTACGCTTCGATGATAGGGCTGCTGCGGGAGGGGGAACCGGTCGCCGGTTGGATCTACGCGCCGGCTTTTGACCAAATGTATTTCGGCGGCAAAGATTGGGGATTATTCCAAACTACAGGAGCCCAAGCGCCGCAGCCGATGGCACTTTGCAAACCTCCGGCTCCAACAGCGGAAAAGTGTAAAATTATTCTCGGCGACACAGACCAGAAAAACTACGCCCGGGCGATCGCCCAAAGCATCCCGGGAGCGGAATTTTACTCGCTGGGTAGCTTTGGCTTAAAAGTTATGGAAATCCTAGAAGGTCGGGCCGGTTTGTATCTGTATTTCAACGGCAGAGTTAAAGTGTGGGATACTGTCGGCCCTGTGGCTCTAGCTCTAGCAGGCGGATTAATTTGTTGCGACTTGCAAGGTCAAGCGCTGAGGTGGACTCCAGACGCGATCGAGCCGGAGACTCTAGCCCATACTCAGTCAATCGCGATCGGCTGGCCGGAATACATAGAACCTCTGTTGGGTAAAGTTCAACAGGCAGTGGCAGGCTTGTAAACCCGTTTAAGATTAAAGAATCTGCCAATTTTACGTGAAGCGGGCCTCTGCACCCTTATCATCAATTAAAGGAGCAACGGATTGTTTGTGTTCCCAAACATCGATCGTTCCCTAGCTGTTGGGTGTCGCCTAATCATATTTCCCACCTCCGCGAGTTTGCATGAAGACAGAAGCTTTCAGTGAGCTATTTCCTCTATTTAAGGGTGCTAACCCAGAAACCTTGGGAGGGCTGCTATCAAATGCCGTCAAGCATGAGTATCCCCCGGGCCGAGCTGTGGTGATGGAGGATTCTTGGGGCAACGCGATTTACTTTGTCGTGTCTGGCTGGGTAAAAGTTCGCCGCTTGTCAAACGATCGAGCTGTATCAATGGCTATTTTAGGACGGGGTGCGTTCTTCGGCGAAATGGCAATTCTTGACGAATCTCCCCGATCAAATGATGTACTTGCTCTATCGTCAGTGCGGCTGCTCAGCGTCACAGCTCAGCGATTTATCCAAACCCTGTTTAAAGACCCGCAATTGCACCACCGGATGCTGCAACTGATGGTGCGGCGGCTCCGCCAAACTAATCTCCGCTATCAACTCCGAAACCGCCAGCCAGCGGTTAAACTAGCAAATACTTTAGTCGAGCTGGGAGAAAACTACGGTCAGAAAACTGCTGAGGGCAAAGATATCTTCAATATCCCCTATGAAGACTTAGCTGATGTGACAGATATCACCTTAGATGAAACCAGCAAAATTATGGAAAAACTCGATAGTAAAGGTTGGATTAAAATCGATCCCGACCACCAAACTATCCATTTGATCAACCTCAAGCACTTGATTAATTTGGCAAGTCAATGACTGATGTTACTTCTTTGGATACCTCGTCGGCTGCCGGCAACCGTCAAGGCCAACTAACAGCACCGACAATTCAATATTCGGTGGCGATGCCCAATCCTGAATCCCACCTGTTTGAAGTGACTTTGCGCGTGGAAGGTTGGTCGGAGCCGGTTCTGGATTTAAAAATGCCTGTCTGGACTCCCGGTTCTTACTTGGTTCGAGAGTACGCCCGCCACCTGCAAGATTTTAGCTGCCAGGCGGGCGATTCCCTGCGGGATAGCTACGCCGCGCGTGCTTTACCTTGGCGAAAGAAAAGCAAAAATCACTGGCAAATCGAGACCGATTCGGTGTCAGATATCACGGTTCGCTACCGCATTTTTGCCAACGAACTGACAGTGCGAACCAATCATTTAGACTCGACCCACGGTTATTTCAATCCAGCGGCTTTGTGCTTTTTCTTGCCCGGTTTTGAGCGCAACTGCTACACCGTGACAGTTGTGCCGCCTCAGCCGGAATGGCGCACCGTTACTACTTTGCCGCCTGTTTCTGGCCAAAATCTTACTTTCGCTGCTGCGGATTTTGACACTCTCGTAGACAGTCCTTTTGAGATTGGCTATCACGAAGTGTACGAGTTTGAAGTGATGGGAAAACCCCACCAGGTAGTTGTTTGGGGAAAAGGCAATTTAGAACCCGAGCGGGCGATTCGAGACATCCAAAAAGTTATCGAAGTCGAGGCAAAAATGTTCGGCGGTTTGCCTTACGAACGCTATGTGTTTTTCCTGCATTTGTCCGGCTCGGGTTTTGGTGGTTTGGAACACAAGGAGAGCTGCACTCTCAACTATCCGCGTTTTGGTTTTCGGGCTAAGGAAAAGTACGAACGCTTTATTCAGTTGGTAGCTCACGAGTTTTTTCACCTGTGGAATGTCAAGCGCATTCGACCGAAAGCTCTCGAAGTATTTGACTACGAAAAAGAGAATTACACTCCTTCTTTATGGTTCTCTGAAGGCACTACCAGTTATTACGATTTGGTGATTCCTTTTCGAGCTGGTCTCTACAGCGTGAAAGGTTTTTTCCAAGGTATGGCTAAGGAAATTACTCGCTTGCAGACGACTCCGGGGCGGAGCGTGCAGCCTCTGAGCGAGTCGAGCTGGGATGCTTGGATTAAACTTTATCGCCGGGATGCTAACAGCGATAATTCGCAGATTTCCTATTACTTGAAAGGGGAAGTTGTTTCGTTCTTGCTCGATTTGTTGATTCGAGCCAGACACGGCAACGATCGCTCGCTCGACGATGTGATGCGTTTGATGTGGCAGCAGTTTGGCAATGCTAATTCGGCGGAAAACGGCGATTTAGACCTGAAGTCGGGAACAGGCGGCAAATCGGCGCATTTAACCTCAAACGGACAGTTAAATTCTCCTTCGCTGCCAGCAGAAATAGGCTTTACTCCCGAAGAGTTGCAAAGTGCGATCGAGTCCGTCGCCGGCATCGATTTGAGCGACTTTTTTGCGCGCTATATAGACGGCACAGAAGAGTTGCCTTACAACAAATATCTCGAACCTTTTGGGCTGCAAATAGGGGTAGATGAAACTGACCGAACGCCTCGCATCGGTTGGACGTTGGGAGCCGAAAACGGGCGGGAAATGGTTAAATTTGTCGAAATAGGCTCTCCGGCACAATTGGCGGGAATTGACGCTGGAGACGAGTTGCTGGCGATCGAAGGTTTTCGGGTAAATTCAGAACAAGCGGGCGAGAGGCTTAAAGATTATCAGCCGGGGGACACAATAGAGGTGACAGTTTTTCACCAAGACGAACTGCGGACTCGTCGTGTGACTCTCGCGCCGCCCCGCCCTGGCCGCTACTCGATCGTGCCGGTGGAACAGCCCACCGCTATTCAGAAACAAAACTTTACTGGATGGCTGGGAGTTCCTCTATCAAAATTGTGACATAAATAAAAGGGAACGGGAAACAAAAGACAAGAAGGAATCAGGATCAATTCCCAATTCCCAATTCGCAATTACCAATTACCAATTTTGATTATGCAAACCCCACCTCCTCCATCAATTACGCCCCGCCAGATGAATCTGCTGAGGATTGTTACTTCTATGGCCTGGGCTGACGGCGAACTCGCCACAGAAGAAGTTAATTTAATGCTCGATCGCTTTTGTCGTTTGTTTGCCCCAGATACCGACGGACAACAAATGCAACAAGAACTGCGGGATTACATCATGCAAAATATCCCCCTTGACGAGTTGATCGGTCAACTAGAAACTCAAGATGAAAAGGAATTAGTCTTGCAACTCGGCTATGAAGTGATTTCTTCTAGTTCTCGCACTCCCGATGAACCCAAAATTAACGCTGAAGAAGCCGCAGCTTATCAAAAATTAGTGCAGTTGCTGAATCTTTCAGAGGATGTGGTCAAGCGTATTGAAGCTGAATCATCGGCTGCAGATACTTCAGAGGGAATTATAGAGAAGATGGCTCACAAATTAGAAAAGTTCATCAAAGGCTAGTTCGGGACTTGCGCGCGCTTGGCTTAAAAACCCGGTTGATTCCTAGATTTCTCGTTACTCAACCTGGAAATTTTCGTATAAACCGGGAATAAGCCCCCCATGCCTAAGTCTTGTTAGGTAAGTATCGGAATAATAATAATTTTCTGAGTGCAACTATTTACAACTAAATCAGAAGGGAAATAAACCCGATTGTGACCAAAAATTTCTTGATGGTACAAGCCCCCTAATTTCTCCGTCGAATCAATCCAAAATCTAAAATCCTCAAGCCCCCTAATTTATGCGTGGGGTCAATACAAAATCTAAAATTTAAAATCTTAAATCGAATGACTCCCAATTTTCTAGGATATACTAACAAAAAAACATAGCATATTTAAGAATATTTTTAATCGCCGGGAACGGTAACAGAATTGCCGCCCCTTCGCGCGCGCTGCCTTCCCCTTAAGGAAAATTAGGGATTTTTGCTTTGCCTAAATCCCTAATTTATCTACGGATTTTGGGCGATATCACTGAAAGTGAATCCAACCCGTCATTAGTGCGGCAACTTGCTGAGGGCGTGCCAAGTTCTGTAGCCGACAATTCCATCTTGCGGTAAAGCCATACTAATTTGCAATTGTCGCACTGCTACATCTGTCATCGTCCCGAAGGATCCGTCAATGAAGCCAAAATAGTATCCATTGATTTTCAAGACATTCTGAACAATTTTAACAGCATTACCAGAACTGCCCTTCATGACGATCGGCATATTCACAGGTGCACCAGAGTATAGTGCTTCCCAAGTGATAGGGCCGACAATCCCATCTTCTTTTAAAAAGACGCGGTGTTGATAGCCTTTGACGGCGTTTTCAACTTGGACGCCGAAAATACCGTCAATCGGCCCGAAATAATATGCCCAATGATATAGAAGCTGTTGTAGTTCCTTGACAGCTTGACCTGTTGAACCCATTTGTAAAGTGGGTTTGTTTACTCCAGTGGTTGCAGCAAATGCAAGAGTTGATTGAGCAGTAGTATCGGCGACGAGAGCCATAGTTTCATTGTTCAAGCTTCTTTCTTCGGTGTACATAATGTGGTTCCTCTCAATATTTAAGCTTTGGTGTTTGATATTTCAGGTATAACTGGTGGAATTTGTGGATGCACAGTCACTTTTTCGAGTGTCACTTATGTGAGTGTCACTCGTTTGAGTTACCCGTTGGTTTGTCGTAAGGAATGCAAGTTGTAATATTTTTATGAGGACTTCCGTTGTCAATACAAACCAAGGGGTAAGGTGCGGGGTGCACACCCTACAAAATGCCAAGGTGCGCGGTGCCCACCTACCAAATACAAAGATGCTGGGTACGCGCCCTACCAACTCATGTTGATTGTTTACTCAGCAAATTCTCGCAATGTTGGGATTAAATACTGTGTCAAAGTAAAGGCATCTACTCCTAATTCCGTCCGTTCTTTGGCAGCCATGATTCCGGCTTGAGCGTGCCACCAAGCTGCTGTGGCAGCAACTGATTGGGGGGGGGATTTGCGGGCGATCGCACTTGCTAATAGTCCCCCTAACAAGCCTGTGAGAACGTCGCCACTGCCGCCTCTGGCGAGGGCTGGGGTGCTTTCGGGATTGAGGTAGGTGAGGGTAGGTGAAGCGTAGCTATCCCGTAGGGAATCGCCCTCCTCCTTCCAACTTATGCAAACTCTGGCTCCTTTGAGCAATACCGTTGCACCACAAAGCTGAGCTGCTGCTTGAGTTGCGGCAATTCGATCGTCGCCGGTTTCGTCGGCTAATTCGGGAAATAAACGCTTGAATTCGCCCGGGTGAGGCGTGATAATTGTCAGTGCACAGCGTTCGGACAAAATCGGGACTGTGCCGAGTTGAGCGAGGATATTTAAACCGTCAGCATCTAACATCAGAGGTCGATCGCTCTCCAGTACAGATTCTACAGCTATTGCCGCTTCCAATGTCAGACCTGGCCCTGCGGCGATCGCATCATAGACGCTCAAATCAATTGCTACTGGCAACTCGCTAATTGCACCGCTTTGGGTTTCTGGACATCCTATAACTAATGCCTCTGGCAACTGACTGCTCAACATCGGTTTTATCGACTCAGGAACAGCGATTGACAGCATTCCCACGCCGCTAGCTCTTGCTCCCAATGCAGACAAAATTGCGGCTCCGCTGTAGCGGCGGGAACCTGCAATAATTAGTAAATGACCGTTGGTGTATTTGTGCGAAATTGGCGATCGGGGTAAGGGCAAATGCTGAGTTGCCCATGCTTTTGTAATGCGTTGTATAGCTGGCATTTCACCCAATATTGCTGCAATATCTGGTGCGGGAATATCAAAATCAATTAATTCTGAACTGCCGATATATTCTAACGCTCTGTCTTGCAGAAATGCCATTTTCCACAAACCCAAACATAATGTATGTTTGGCACGAATTGCCGTACCCAAAACTTCTCCTGTATCTGTATGAATTCCCGATGGAATGTCTATACTTAAAATGGGTATATTTAAATTATTTATTTCGTCAATCGTGGCGGCAGTGGCGTTAATAATTTCTCGTTCTAATCCAAATCCAAATAAACCATCTACGAGCAAATGGCAGTTTTTTAGCTGTTCAATTTTCTCCACAAATGGAATCTTTAAATAACGCGCATAATCAGCGTGAGTTTTAGTTAGTTCTTTGAGTTTAGAAAACGGGCAGTAAATAACTACTTGGAAGCCTTGAAATTGCAATTCGCGGGCAACAACCAAAGCATCGCCACCGTTGTGTCCCGGCCCAACCAATACGCCGATAACTGGCAATTGAGAATTAACAAGATTTTTCCCTTCTTCCGTTTTCCTTCTATCCGTTAAATCCCGGACACTGCTATTTGCTGAACTTCCTTCCACCTTCAAAAGCTGCTGAATGCGTCTAGCAATCAGTCCCGCGACTTTTTCCATTAAAGCTGCGACTGGCATTCCAGCAGCAAAGATTCTCGTTTCTATTTGCCGCATTTGGTCGGCGGTAACAACAAATTTTTGAATAGTCATTTCGATTACAGTGGTGGTAAGCTTTCAGCTAACAGCAGCAGTGGCCGTTTGTAGTATTTTAGTGCTACAATAAATTAGCTCGATCGAACAAAGTAACAGTAAAATAGCAATTTCTCTCCAACCATGAACAAGATTGTTGTAGGCCTCTCCGGCGGGGTCGATAGTTCCGCAGCAGCCGCAATTTTACACCATCAGGGATATGAAGTGGTGGGTTTAACGCTGTGGTTGATGAAGGGCAAAGGTCAGTGCTGCTCTGAGGGAATGGTCGATGCAGCTAAAATTTGCGAAGATTTGGGCGTTCCCCACCACATTGTTGACAGCCGCGAGGTCTTTCAGGCAAGTATTGTCGATTATTTGGTGGAGGGTTACAGTGCAGGAGTTACGCCTTTGCCTTGTTCGCAGTGCAATAAAACTGTGAAGTTCGGGCCAATGCTTAAGTATGCTCGCGAAGAACTCGGAATTGAAAAAATCGCTACAGGCCACTACGCTAGGATTACTTACGATGCTGCTACTGGTCGCTATCAGTTGCTGCGGGCGATCGACCCTGCGAAAGATCAGTCTTATTTCTTGTATGATTTAACACAGGATTTGTTGGCGGGTACGGAGTTTCCTTTGGGGGAAATTACCAAGACAGAAACTCGCAGAATTGCGGCGGAATTTGGCTTGACAACTGCTGATAAGCCGGAAAGTCAGGATTTGTGCTTGGTGGAAAGTAACGGTTCGATGCGGGCTTTTCTGGATAAGTACATTGCGCCGCAAAAGGGTGACATTGTGGACAAGTCAGGGCGAGTGCTCGGACAGCATGACGGCGTGCACCACTACACCATCGGCCAGCGGAAGGGACTTGGGATTGCGGCAGCGGAACCGCTGTACGTGATTGAACTTGATGCTGCTGGCAATCGGGTAATTGTGGGCGATCGACAGTTGGCAGTAGAATCTGAATGTACAGTCCAAAAAGTGAATTGGGTTTCTGTGGCGGAGCCGATGGCTCCGATTCGGGCTCAGGTACAGATTCGATATCGATCGCAACCCGTCCCGGCTACAATTATTCCTGTAGAATCCTCCCAAGCAGAGGAAAAAGTCGGCGGTACAAGAGTTAAGTTGATTTTTGACGAACCCCAGTTGAGCATTACCCCCGGACAAGCGGCTGTTTGGTATGACGGAGACGTGCTATTGGGCGGCGGCATCATCGAAAGAAACCAACTCCCAAATTAAAGCAAGGGGCGGGCTAGGAGCAACGGCCCACAAGAAACCACCCACAAAAAAACTCACTCTTTGTGGAACAGGCATCTTGCCTGTTCCCAGAAGCTCACCCCACAAGAAACCACCCACAAAAAAATTCACTCTTTGTGGAACAGGCATCTTGCCTGTTCCAAAAGGAAACTTATATTTCATTTCACAGGGGTACATTTACCTAGCTAACTTTTTTTCCAAACGCAAGATATTTCCCCTAGCATTAGTACGGTAAACCCAAGTTTGCCTACCATCAGAAACCACAACCCGCCAACCTTCGACAATCATTTGACCGCAAATTTCATCCGCTTTCGAGAGTCCTAAACAAGTATTCGGCCAACTTTGTCCGCTCGATTCAGTTACTTTCAATTTGTCAGCAGCAATGCCAGTGGAGTCCGACAACTCTCGGCGAACTGCTGCTGCTACGGTTTCGGGTAATTTGTTTGGGGGATTTTGGCGCGTAGCCTCGGCCAAATTGCCCGGTTCGGAAATTAGAGTATTAAGTGCCAATACCGAATAGCTGATTTTTTGGGGCATCGCTGCTGAGGAAAATTGCTGCGCGGTTTGCTGCTGTTGCTTTTCCAACGGGGCAAGGGAATCTTTGAGAGCGCCCGCCTTAGCCGCAGCGGTGTGTCTTAGCGCCGGATACATTTCCCATACTAGAATTCCTGTCAGCACCAAAGCCAAGATTACAGGGTTGGGCTGCTTTTGGTCTCGGGTTTTATTCTTTTGAAATTTATTTTTGGAGATTCTTTCCATCATACGCCCTCTGCCTCACTTTACACAATGCGCGATCGCTCCTGAACACTCAACTGCAGATACTTATTTAGACACTATTGCTGGTGCCATTGGTTCCTTTGTGAAGAACCGACTTGACTGCTGGTTGCTGGTGCGGCGCAAGTATTTCCTACTCGCTGCCGGCAGTTGTGCTTCAGGAAACTTGCACTACCCAGTTATTACTTAATTTTTACTTTTTGTCTCAGGGTATTAAGAAAAATTTATGCTTAAGTAAATATTCTTAAAAGCCTCTAATCCTGCCCCCCAATTCCAGTACAAATTACTATTCTTTGTTCCAAAACTGCTCAACGTGTTTTAGACTGTGGGAAGCGAGCTGAGCCAAGGATATCACAGGGATGCCACAAAATTTGTTGCAACAGGACGAAAACGCCTTAGAAATTAAATCAGCTATCGCTGATTAATTGTATTCGCATTGTGGTTTTCTAGAGCGATCTTCCCCGAAACTAAAAAAGTAGGCTCGCTACTTTTTTAGTACAATATTGTTGAAATCTATAGATTATGAACATAAAATCTTTGGGAATCCATTTAATGAATCGGCTGAGCTATCCTCAAAAATTTACCTTAATCGGTTTTCTATTTGCAATACCGTTAACCTTGGTCATGTACCTGCTGATTTCCGAAATTAACAGCAGGGTTGATTTTTCCCAAAAAGAAATCTACGGTAATCAATACCTGCGCCCACTGCGCCAGTTGAGGGAATACATACCGAAACTTCAACTCTTAAATTATCAGCCTTTAAATACAAATTTAAGCCTACCAGATACGAGAGCAGATTTAGAAGCTAAGATGGATGCGAACTTTCAATCCCTGGCTAATACAGATCGCCAGCTTGGAAACATATTAATGTCCAGTGAAAAATTTAATAAAATTTATAAAGATTGGCAATACTTCAAACTTCGCCGCAGCCAGTGGAGCGTAGCAACTTACGATTTTGTATATCAACGTTTAGCTGCCGACATTAATAGACTAAGCGCTCGCGTCGGCAATACTTCCAATTTAATTTCCGACCCAGATTTGGATACCTATTATTTGATGAATGCTACTTTGCTGAAGCTTCCAGAGATGCAAAAAATCTTGTCAGAGATTAGGCTCATTTCTCAAAAAATTAGCCTGCGTTCAGATGCCACACCAGAGGAAAGAGCGCAATTAATTACTTTGTCGAGCAAATTGAGAGAAATTAATGAGGATTTGGCAATTAATATGGAGGTAGCTTTTAGCAATAATCATCACGGCGAGCTGCGAGGGAAATTAACACAGGATTTAAATTTTTTTAACTGGATGGTTGAGCAGCTAACCAAGCAACTCGATCAAACGATATATGAAACTGTAGGAATAAAATCTTATGACTATATCAATGGCAGTAATTGGGCCTTGAATTCAAGCTTTAAACTTTGGGATAAAACTGTCAATGAGTTAGACTATTTGCTACAATACAGAATTGACATTTTTGTTAATAGGAGACGAGGAATTAGTCTTTTAGTATTAATAATATTAGCCCTTGTTATTTATCTATTTTTCTCTTTTTACATGACCGTTATGCAAACTGTATTTGTCCTTGAAGAATCTGCCAAAAAGATGGCCAGCGGCAATTTTGCCCACAAAATTATTTTGGATAACAGAGATGAACTAGGGCAAGTTGTGGGTGCTTTCAACAAAATTGCTGATGCCTTAGTGGGTGCAAATCAAGAAATTACTGTTCTCAACGATCGCCTAAAAGCTGAAAATATGCGAATGAGCGCCGAACTAGACGTTACTCGCAAAATTCAGCAGATGCTGCTGCCAAAAGAGCGAGAACTCAATGAAGTTGTGGGCTTAGATATTGCTGGATTTATGGAAGCTGCTGAGGAAGTAGGCGGCGACTATTACGATGTACTCCAGCACAAAGGTAGAGTGAAAATTGGCATTGGCGATGTGACGGGACACGGATTGGAGAGCGGCGTTTTAATGATTATGGTTCAAACGGCAGTCCGAACTTTGCTCGCCTACAATGAACCTGATCCGGTTAAGTTTTTAAGCGCTATTAACAGTGTAATTTACGATAATGTGCAGCGCATGAGCTGCGATAAAAACGCCACCCTTGCTTTGCTAGACTATCAGCAGGGAATGCTGAAATTGAGCGGTCAGCACGAAGAAATGATTGTTGTGCGGTGTAACGGTTGTGTAGAGCGGTTTGATACGATCGATTTGGGTTTCCCGATCGGGCTGGATGCAGATATTGCTGAATTTGTTGCTGAAAAAAGTGTGCAGTTGTATTCAGGGGATGTGGTTGTGCTGTACACTGACGGGATTACGGAAGCGGAAAATATGGATAAAGTGCTTTATGGTTTAGATAGGTTAATTGAGGTAATAGAGGTTAATTGGCAGCGTTCGGCTGCCGAAATCAGGCACGCTGTAATTAAGGACGTGCGATCGCACATCGGCGAACAAAAAGTTTTTGATGACATCACCTTGCTGGTACTCAAACAAAAATAACTACTTGGATATCTCTTCTAAAGTTTAAAATATATTCAGTGATGCCCCTCATCTCAAACTTTAGCTCTCACATAGATATGACTCAGACTTTCGGCGATTTCATTGAGCAGCCTGCTACCCAAGAATACTTAATAATTGGATTTTCTCCGAGTTCGGTTCCTCTCAAGCAGCGGTGGCGGAACAACGGTTTGTCGGCGGATTTTCTGGCTGACTACCTGACGACATTTTTTCCGGGCAACCAAGATGATCCCGCGACAATTGAAAGACAAGCTGAAATAAAAAGCGCTGTTAGCTACATTGCCAACGAGTTATTAGAAAATGCCATGAAGTTTAATGATGAAACCTCGGACTACCCGATCGATATTAAACTGCAATTAGAGAGCGACGGAGTGATTTTCTCAGTTGCTAACAGCATCTCTCCGCAAGCTGTGGACAAGTTTCAGGCTTATATTCAGCAGTTGCTGGCCTCGGAGCCAAGCGAACTTTACATTCAGCGCCTGGAAAAAAATGCTGCGGACGAAAGCTGTACCAATTCAGGATTGGGTTTGTTGACCATGCTCACCGATTATACCGCCAAACTTGGCTGGAAATTCCAGACCGTTCACAAAGACCCAGAAGTAATTGCGGTGACAACTATGGTGCAATTAACAGTATAAGCAACGCTGGCGATCAATAATATCTAAGGGACTTTTTTTGGTGGCTATGGAAATTAATACACAAGATTACCAGATCTGTTACGATCCAGCAACGGCAACCGTGAGTTTTATTGGATCTCTAAGGCTGAGCGGGCCTGCAGAGTACACGCCGATAGCGCAGTTGCTGACGAAGGTTGCCGACGTGGAACCGACGAAAATTACCCTCAATTTGCAGCAGTTAGAATTTTTGAACAGTTCTGGCATCAATATGCTATCAAAGTTTATTATCGATATCCGCAAAACAGCCAGGGTGGAAATCGCGGTGCAAGGCTCTCAAAGCATAGCTTGGCAAGGTAAATCTTTGAAGAATTTCCAGCGCCTGATGCCGGCTTTACAGTTGGAATTTGTATAGAAACACGATTACTTTTAGGGTGCGAGCTGTTAAGCAATTTTTTGTTAGTCGAGGCGCAAATTCTCGAGTTATGCTAGAAGAACAACCATCTAGAGAACAGCTACTTTTAGAGATAGAAAGATTGCGCCAGCAAGTGGAAGACTTGAAGGAGGAAAAAGCGGATCTGGAAATCTTGCTGGAAACTACTGCTGAACATTCCGATACGGTTGAAACTGAGTTGCGATCTCGCGCATTCGAGGCGGTGCGCGAAGGTGAAATCAAGCTGGCTCAATTTCTCGAAGCGATTCCCATAGGTGTACTCGTGCTGGATTCTCAAGGCAGACCTTACTACGTAAATCACGCCGGACAGCAGTTACTCGGTCAAGGAGTTTTGTCCTTAAATTCAGTTGAGGATGTGTCAGAAAGTTATCAAATTTATATTGCAGGAACTGAGACTATTTACCCTTTCGATAATTTGCCTATCGTCCGAGCTTTGAGGGGCGAAAACGCGACGGCTGAGGATCTGGAAATTCATCAACCCCACAAGAAAGTTCCCCTTGAAATTTGGGGAACACCAATTTTTGACGAGGCTGGCCAAGTTGCTTTTGCGATCGCAGTTTTTCAAGATATCACGGAACGCAAAGAAGCTGAAGTCGATCGCCATTTATTTATTAAGAAACTATTTGACCTTAATCAAAATTTAGAAAAATCCCTGGATGCCGAATCAGATTTAACTGATGCCTACGGTAGATTTGTGCCTCACCAATTTCTAAATTTGTTGGGATATGAAAGTATTATAGATGTCCATTTAGGCGACCAAGTCCAGCAGGAAATGTCGGTGCTATTTTCGGATATTCGCGATTTTACAACGCTTTCAGAAACTATGACTCCCCAAGAAAATTTTAAATTTATCAATGCTTATCTTTCGCGGATGGAGCCTGCCATTACTAGCACTAACGG
The DNA here is from genome assembly GCF_036701485.1 of Microcoleus sp. Pol11C3. Lineage (NCBI taxonomy): Bacteria > Bacillati > Cyanobacteriota > Cyanophyceae > Oscillatoriales > Microcoleaceae > Microcoleus > Microcoleus sp. Pol11C3. The sequence continues at coordinate 13,850 of NZ_JAUBQW010000130.1, forward strand.
GTTTATTGACAAGTACATAGGCGATGCAATTATGGCTTTGTTCAGTGACTTTGCGGATGATGCAGTGAAAGCGGGTATTGCAATGCTAAATATCCTGAAAACTTACAACGAAGACCGTCAAGGTGTCGGCTACGTCCCGATTCAAATTGGCATTGGCATCAATTCGGGTTCTTTAATGCTGGGGACAGTCGGGGGTCAAAGCCGAATGGACAGCACTGTGATTAGCGATGCTGTTAATTTAGCATCTCGCATTGAAGGATTGACCAAAGATTACGGCGTACCTCTGTTAATTTCTCAGCAGACTTTGGAACTGTTGCGAAATCCGAACGATTATGCTATTAGGATTGTGGATAAAGTACAGGTAAAAGGAAAATCTCAATATGTCGTAGTCTATGAGGTATTTGATGCAGATCCGCCGGAAATTCTGTCGGCAAAGCTAGCAAATTTGCCTCTATATAATGAAGCTATGTTACTGTGCGAGCGCAAGGACTTCCGAGAAGCGGGAAAATTATTTGAAGAGTGCTTGCGGACAAATCCCAGCGATCAGGTAGCTCGCATTTACCTGAAACGCTGTCGGGATTGGCGATCGCTCCTCAAAGGAATTTAAAGCAATTCCTTAGTCAACATCTCGGACTGTTTTTGATTAGCAACCCTAGAATGGCGGTTTGAATGCGCTCAGTATCAGGGCAACCCTTGCCGAGGCATAGGATATGGGAAAACCAAGAGTTTCAGACTAGGAACTCAAAATGTAAGGGGAGGCGATCGCACTCGCGACCTCAGAAATCAATCCGGTTTCTGACTATATTGGTCGTTAATAAACTTAGGATGTTGGCGAAAAACCAAGTTTCTAGCCCATCCATGAGTAAACCCTGAAACTCTCCGGAGTGCTGTGATAATATAATGAGTAATTTAGAGTGTCAAAAAACGACGATGAGAATCAATAAGCAGCCGCCTAGAATATATATAAAACCTTCAGTCATTAAAGCTATAGCTTTGTTCTTTATGTGCTGCTTGTTAACTGCAAGTTGTGGACAGAGGACTAATCGATCGGTGAATGCGAGCGGCGAAAATGCTAATAACCGCGTTACTATTGGCACAACCTTGAAATTGCGGACGCTCGACCCTGCGGACGGTTACGAAACCTTATCAGGACAATTGCTGCGAAATTTGGGCGACACTCTCTACACCTACGAGTCGGGAACTACAAAGTTAATCCCCCACTTAGCGACAGCAATGCCAAAAGTTAGCCAAGACGGATTGACATATACAGTCCCCTTGCGTCAAGGAGTTATTTTTCACGACGACACACCGTTTAACGCCGCAGCAATGGAATTTTCCTTGCAGCGGTTTATCAAAAATGGTGGCAGTCCGGCTATGTTGTTGAGTGATGCAGTAGAATCGGTGAAAGCCACGGGCGAATACGAATTAACTTTTAAACTCAAAAAGCCTTTTTCTGCTTTTACTTCCCTGTTGACATTTTCCGGTATGTGTGCTGTTTCTCCGAAAGCTTACGAGATAGGACAGGGTAAATTTAAACCCGATACGTTTGTGGGAACTGGACGTTACAAGCTGGCGAAGTACGGCAGCGATTCTCTCAAGTTTGACTTGTTTGACAAGTATTGGGGGGAAAAGCCGGTTAATCAAGGAATTGATATTTTGCTGCTTTCTAGTTCCTCAAATTTGTTCAATACTTTTCAGACGGGTGCAGTCGATGTGGCTTATTTGTCTCTGGATGCAGACCAAGTTCAAAGCTTAGACGAGGGAGCAAAAAAAGGGAAATGGCAGGAAATCGCGGGGGAAAGCAGTACGGTTAATTACCTGACGCTGAATACCAAGTCTAAACCGCTGGACAAGTTAGAAGTCAGACAGGCCATCGCAGCAGTCATGGATCGCCCCCTGATTAATGAGCGCGTACTGCGGGGACAAGCACAACCTCTTTACAGTCTGATTCCCACAACCTTCGACGTTCAAAAACCTGTTTTTAAAGATCTGTACGGCGATGCCAACACGACAAAGGCTAAGGAACTTTTAACGAAAGCGGGATACTCAGCTAAAAATCCTTTCGTTCTGCCAATTTGGTATGCTTCATCTTCCACAAAACGAGCTTTAGTGGTGAGTATGATGGAGGCGCAAGCTAAACTCAAAATGGACGGGATAATGCAGGTAGAAATTAACAGCGTTGAATCTCCGACTTTGTTTCAAAACATAGAGAAGGGAATTTATCCTGCGGTTTTAGTAGATTGGTCGGCAGACTTTTTTGACGCTGACAATTACATCCAGCCGTTTTTAGATTGTGCCACGGGTTCCGAGGCTGAGGGCTGCTCCAAGGGTCAAAGTCAAGGTCAGGGTTCGTTTTATTATAGCGATCGGGTAAATCAACTGATCGACAAGGAGCGCAAAGAAACAAATCCTGAAACCCGCAAAGCTTTGTTTGCCGAAATTCAAGACATACTTGGTCAAGATGTACCTTTCATCCCTCTTTGGCAGGATAAGGACTATACATTTGCTCAGAACAGCATCTCCGGCGTCCGTCTCGAACCAACGCAATCTTTTCCTTTTTGGTTCCTGAAAAAGCAATAATTCTTTACAAGAGTTTCCGGGAGTTGAAACGTCAATAATTATTGCATATTTTGTACACAATAGGGTGATGATTGTCACAGTTTATCAAAGAGACTGATCACCCTAACCTCTTTAATAATGTGGGATATTATTAAAGAGAGATATTGCTGAGGGTGGGTATATGAAACTTGGGATTTTAACAACAGGGCTGCTAATTGTGATGGGTTGTGCCTCCGGAGTAAATGCAGAAAACGTATCACAAGTCAAGCAATTATTAGAAACTAAAAAATGTAGCCAATGTGACTTGACAGGAGCGCAGCTTGCTGATATTAATCTGAGCGGGGCAGATTTGAGCGGTGCGAACCTGAGCGGTGCAAATTTAAATGGTGCAAATTTGGACGACGCCAAACTGACCGAAGCAAATCTGAAACAAGCTAAATTGCAAGGTGCGAGTTTAATTGGGGCTAAAATGCACGGGGCTAATTTGGAGGGTGCTGATTTGAGCCGGGCTAATCTGAGTCTGGCGGGGTTAGTGATTGCCACTTTGAAAAATACCAACCTCACCAGCGCTAATTTAATCGGCGCTAATTTAGAAAGTGCCAATTTGGCGGGTGCGAACCTGAGAAATGCTCGCCAGTCTGTAGCGAATTTAGCTAATGTCAGCCTCAGAGGCGGAAGCTTGTCGGGAATGGACGTACAGGGAGTCAACTTGCGGGATGCAAATTTGACCAATGCAAATTTGAACGGTGCTAATTTGAACGGTTCGGACTTGACTGGTGCTAATTTAAAGAATGCCAATATGGCAAATGTAGATTTGAAAAACGCTTCTTTGCCGTAGGACGATCGCCACTTGGTATATCAAATTCTGGTGCTTAACAAGCTTAATATAATAAGGTAGGGGCAATTCTGAAATTGCCCCTATAGTTTTAATTGTAGGATTTATCTTGTTTTCGGTCGCTGCGTAGGTTATTGTTCGGTGTGCGAAGCTTTTCCCTGGCGTCTGCGATTACTTCCTATTGGGATCTAGGATCAATCTGACTCGTGAGCATCTTGGGCGAAGCGGATAATGTCATCATCGCCGAGGTATTCACCATTTTGGATTTCAATCATCACCAGGGGAATAACGCCTGGATTTTCTACCCGGTGAGCAGTATTCATGGGAACATAGGTTGACTGTTTCTGCATGAGAATCGTCTCTTTGTCGTCGCAGATAACTTTAGCGGTACCGGAGACGACAACCCAGTGCTCGCTGCGGTGATAGTGCATTTGGGTGCTGATGTGATGTCCCGGCTTGACTTCAATGCGATTGATCTTATAACGATCGCCCGCGTCTATGACTGTAACTTGACCCCAGTAGCGGGTTTGTGTGCGATCGTCAATTTTTTCGATTGTGTCCACTGTTTCCACCATGCTGTTTATCTCGCCAACGGTGTCTGTAAAAATATCTGTAGTTCAAAGTATAGCAGGGATGGGGTAAGTGCGTAAGTCCGTAAGTGCGATCGGCTTCTGCAACCTTCGCTAACGAGCTTATTCCTGAGTTTTTATCCCAGAATCCAGCTTCATGAGATTAATCGCCCTTCGCGAGCATCCACAAACTGAGACAAATGCCCCACATTTGTTGTCGCAATCACCACTTCATTCCCTGCATTTACTTCCAATATTGCTTGAGCCCCCAGAATCACATCCCCGTCAAGTGAATTAGGTTCGGCTGTTGGTCTTCCTCTCCTTCTCGAATCAGCCCACAACTGAGTCGCTAAAAGCATTACCTCTGTAGTCAAAGGACGGTATGTAAGTTGTAATTTCAATTGATCAAGTCGTTGAATACCTGGTGACTTACCTGCACGGATCAACTCGCGTCGCACTGGGTGCATCTCACTTTGGCAAATATAGCATTTATCGAAAAGATGAGGTATGATATAACTGACTTGAAAGGAGTGAAAAATGGCTCTTCAGAACTTGTGGTGATAAGTTTATCTAATCAAGTGCTAAAATGTTTAATGTTTTTGAGTGGTTAAATCT